>JASHRH010000360.1 GCA_030037475.1 Acidobacteriaceae bacterium | reverse complement strand
TGGTCCCATGGTGGCGGCACGATGAACGCTGGTTCGCCGCTCGGCCCCCGTCCCTCTCCCCTGCCTCTGTGGGAGCGGATCGTCAGCTATGGAGTCCGCGCGCCGCTGTTCTTTTTAGGAACAGGGTTTTTCGGCAGCCTCGCGCTGGCAGCCTCGCTCTTCGACGGCCGCGGACGCGTGCAGCACCGGATCGCGCGGATGTGGGCGCGGTATTCCGTGGTGGTGAGCGGAGCGCGGCTGACGGTTTTGCACGGCGAGCGGCTTACCGGTGCCACGGCGGTGTATGCCTCGAATCACCAGTCGTACATGGACACGCCCGTGATCTTCAGTACGCTGCCGTTCCAGTTCCGGATTGTGGCGCGACACGATTTGTGGACGATGCCGTTTATCGGCTGGTATTTGAACCGATCGGGGCAGGTTCCGGTGGAGGTGGGCAATGGCAAGGCTTCCGTCGCCAGCCTGCTGGGCGCGGTGCGGACGCTGAAATCGGGGATGCCGCTGTTTATCTTTCCGGAAGGCGGGCGGACGGAGGACGGGCATCTGGGGAAATTCCTGCACGGGCCGGCGTTTCTGGCGATTCGCGCGCAGCTTCCCATCGTGCCCATGGCGCTGGCGGGAACGTGGGAACTGCTGCCGATCCATTCCAGCTCGTTCCATGCCGGTCCGGTTACGCTGGTGGTGGGCGAGCCGATTGAAACGCGCGGATTGACGATGAATCAGGTAGACGAGGTGACGGGCTTGCTTCAGGAGAGGATTGCAGCGTTATATTATGAGCACTCCTGGCTCGCGCGGCCCCAGCTCCCGGGTGAGCCGGCTGATTCCGGCGCGGCGCGGCGAGACGGCGGCGCGCGGGCGGAAACCACACGGAGCGGGGAGCTGGCAACGCGCAATGGCAGCACCGGCATTGCACGGGACGTTGGCATAGGTCATTCTGAAGACGTGGAGAGACGATGAAGGCGCCGCGCATCGCGATTCCCGATCCGAACTCTGCCGACCGCGAATATAGCGAGCGCGCGTGGCCGTTATACGAACACGCGGTGAAATGGGCGGGCGGAATTCCGGTGAAGGTGCCGCTCAGCGAATCACCAGCCGGCGTCGCCCGTTTGGCGGCCTCGTGCGAAGCGGTGCTGCTGCCGGGCAGCCCGGCCGATCTGAATCCACAGAAGTATGGCGAGGAAGCCGAAGCTGACTGCCATCCCGCCGATCCGGCTCGCGAAGCCGTGGACGAGCTGTTGCTGCAGGACGCCTCCAATCTGCACAAGCCGCTGCTCGGCATCTGCTATGGATTCCAGGCCATGAATGTGTGGCACGGCGGCACGCTCGTGCAGCACCTGAAGACCGGCGTCAATCACCGTGCCGGACGCACGGTAAAGGATGCGCACGTGGTCGAGGTGGATCCGAAGTCGCGGCTGCGCCGTCTGCTGGGACTCGTTGGCAAGACGGCGATGAACGTGAACAGCAGCCACCATCAGGCGATCGCGCAACTGGGCGACGGGCTGATTCGCGCCGCGTGGTCGCCCGAGGATGGGGTGGTGGAAGCTGCCGAGGGGCACGGCGATCATTTTCTGATCGGCGTGCAGTGGCACCCGGAGCGCACGCTGGAGGAATGCCGCTCGGCGCAGTGCCTGTTCCAGGCATTTGTGGATGCCGCGGCTGAGTGGGAGCCGCGAATGATCCACGAATCGGTCGCGGATTAGGACAGCGCAGGCGAAACGGCTGCAGGAGACGTCAGACAGCTTCCGACAGATACACGCCGAACCAGCCACGGGCGTCGGTCCAGTGGCGCCGCGGAGCAAAGCCGCCGCGGGTCAGCAGCGCGCTCACCGCGTCCGGAGTGAATTTGTAGCTGTTTTCCGTATGGACGCTTTCACCGCGGCGGAATCGGACGGCCAGGTCCAGGGCTGGAATGCGGATTTCCTGGGCGACGAGGCTCTCAAGGTGCATCTCCATGCGGCACTCGCGGTCGTTCCACAGGGCGCGATGGCGAAAGAGGCGCGGCCGGAAGTTGGCGCCCAGCTCCGCGTTGATGCGAGCCAGAACGTTCCGATTGAATTCCGCCGTGACGCCAGCGGCATCGTTGTAAGCACGCAACAGGGTGGTGCGGTCCTTGACGTGATCGACGCCCAGCAGCAGCCAGTCGCCAGGCGCAAGCCGGCGGCGCAGGCTGCGCAGCAGAGCCGCCGCGGCCTGAGGATCGAAATTGCCGATGCTCGATCCGATATAGAGGACGAGCCGGCGGAGTCCGGATGCCGGCAACTCGCGCAGACTGCGGGTGTAGTCGCTCACAATGGGCCGAACAGCAACCTGCGGGAGCTGCGCGGCGATACGGCTGGAAGCCTTCTCCAGCACCGAAGCCGAAATATCGATGGGATAATACGCAACCTCGTCGTGACGGCGCACAGCGGCCTCGAGCAGCAAGCCGGTCTTGGCGGCAGAACCGGCTCCCAACTCCAGAATGGCCAGTCCGGCGCCGGCCGCGGCCGCCAGAATTTCATCAGCGTGCTGCGCGAAGATCTCGCGCTCTGTGCGGGTGAGGTAGTACTCCGGCAGCTCGGTAATGGCCTCAAACAGCTCTGAGCCGCGCTGGTCGTAGAAGAGCCATGGAGAAAGGCGCCTGGGACGAGCTGTCAATCCGCGCCTGACTTCCGCGCCTACGGGCGTTGCGGCAGCCGCGGGAAGAGGGGGAATCGTAAGAGCAGCATTCATGCGTGGGTGGCGCCTCCGCCGGGAAAATCAGTGGCTGGCCAGACGAACGCCGGAAAACTGCCAGCGGGTCGCGGGCGGGAAAAAGTTGCGGTAACTGGCGCGCAGGTGAGACGCCGGAGTGGCGACGGAACCTCCGCGCAGTACCATCTGGTTGCACATGAACTTGCCGTTGTATTCGCCGAGGGCGCCGGGGAGCGGCCGAAAGCCGGGGTACGGAAGGTAGGAACTGGCGGTCCACTCCCAGACGTCGCCGAAAATCTGCTGCAACTGGGATGCGCCCCGGACGGGAAGCGGGTGCAGAGAATGATTGTCCAGCAGGTTGCCGGCAATCGGAAGCGGCGCCGCGGCAACTTCCCACTCCGCTTCCGTTGGCAGGCAGGCTCCCGCCCAGCGGGCCAACGCATCAGCCTCGAAATAGCTGATATGGCAAACCGGCGCGGCCAGGAGGTCGTCCAGCGGGATAATCCCGCGGAGGGTGAAGACCTGCCAGGAACAATCCTCCGGATCGCGTCGCCAGTAGAGCGGCGACTCCCAGCGCTCGTTCTGCGCCGTCGTCCAGCCTTCGGAAAGCCATAGTTCCGAACGGCTGTAGCCGCCCTCCTCGATGAACTGCAGATACTCGCCACAGGTAACAGGGCGCGAGGCGAGGCGAAAAGGCTCCAGAAAAACGCGATGGCGCGGCGTCTCGTTGTCGAAGCAGAAGGCGTCGCCAGCGTGACCAATCTCGGCCAGACCGCCGGGAAAGTCGATCCAGGCTACCGCGGGTGGCGCCCCCCTCGGGTCACGCAAGTCGAGAGGGCCGGACGCATACGCCGGATGCAGCGGGTTCGACCAGAAGGCGTGCTTGATGTCGGTGACGAGGAGCTCCTGGTGCTGCTGCTCATGATTCAGTCCGAGGACGACGCGTTCCTCGGCAGCGCCGGAGGCGGTGGAGAGCAGCTCCTCCATGGCAGCATCCACATATTCGCGATACGCGAGAATCTCGTCGGCGGTGGGGCGCGAGAAGGAGGAACGCAGTTTCTTCTCCGGCTGCGCGGATACGGCGTTGTAGTAGGAGTTGAAGAACCAGACGAAATCGGAGCGAAAGGGGCGGTACGCGTGGGCGAACTCGCGGAGTACAAAGGTCTCAAAGAACCAGGTAGTGTGCGCCAGATGCCACTTGGCGGGACTCGCGTCCGCGCAGGACTGGACCATCATGTCTTCGGGGGTCAGCGGCTCGCATAACAGAAGGCTTTGCCGCCGCACGCGGCAGTACGCTTCAGCGAGAACTAATGGGGTTCCTGCACTCACCATTCCCTCCTCAGATGCGGTCTTTCCCGGGAGAGAGCAGGACAAATCCTGACTGACACGGTAGCACTCTCGGGGTAAACAGTGGTGAAGATGCCGCAAACCGGGCGAGAGGTTCATTTTTGGCGGAAGAACGGCGGGCCTGGCTGGAGGTTGGGGAAACGCGTCTTTCCCGCGCAGGGCGCGTCTATTCGGGCAGCCTCGAAGCAGCTAAACTGCTCCTGGGGATCCCCGGAAGCGGCACAGTCTCCCCGGAAGGCAGGAACGATGCGATTCAAATTGTTTTGTGCGGCAGGCCTTGCTCCTGGTCTGGTTATTTTTGCTGCGAGCACCCCGCGATTGCCGGCGCAGGACCTCGGAATGCCACAGCCGCCGCAACAGGGGCAGGGTCAGGGACGCCGAGGCGGCGGGGGCGGCATGTTCATGATGGGAGCGAACAGCGCCCATGGAACGGTGACCGCGATTTCGGGCAACGACATCACCATTCAGGATGAGCAGGGCCAGGTCTACAAGGTGGAAACCGGGCCGAACACGCGGATCCGCAAGGACCGCGAGGAAGTGAAGCTTTCCGACATTCATCCCGGCGACGTGGTCGTGGCCGTGGGTAATCTGGACGATCAGGCAAAGACGGTCGGGGCGATGTTCGTCATGGTGCTGGATCCGCAGCAGGCCGCGCGGATGGAGCAGATGCGCGCGGACTTCGGGAAGACATGGACCGCGGGTCAGGTGACAGCGAAACAAGGGCTGATCCTGACCGTCGAGCGGCCCGACAAGGTGACGCAAACCGTCACCGTGGATGAGAATACGGAATTCCGCAAGCGCGGTCCCGACGGCGAGGAAGACATCGCATTTCCAGAGATCAAGGTTGGCGATCGCATCATGGCCCGCGGATCTTTGCAAAACGGCGGCTTTGTGGCCACGACCGTGGACGTGATGGGACCGAGACCGCGCGGTGAGCGGCGATCCGGAGGCCAGCAGCCGGGCCCAGGCGGACCGCCGACGCCGCAGCCGCAGACAAACCCACAAAACTAAGCGCGATGATTCGGCCCAGGCACATGCCCGCTCTTTTTGTATCCCTGATCGTGGCAGGGCCTCTGGTTCTGGCGCAGACGGCATCCGCGCCGACGGCAGCGACAGCGACGGCTGCGGCAACTCCCGCGCAGGCGGGTGGAACGATTCACGGCACGGTGATGACCGGGAAGGTTCCGCTGCCGGGAGTGAGCGTGACCGCGGAAAATACGCTGACCGGGGATCAATACAGCACCACGACGGACATCACCGGCAGCTACACGCTGGTGATTCCGCAGAATGGGCGCTACGTTCTGCGCACGCAGCTCACCGCGTTTGCTCCGGTGACGAAAGAGGCGCTGCTGCATGGCGGCTCGCCCGCGCAGACGCTGGATTTCTCGCTGCAACTGGCCTCGCGCGCTCAGGAGCAACAGGCTCGCGAGGGAGCCGGCGCACAGGTTCTGGGCGGAACGGGCGCGCAGAGCCTGGACCTGCTGGGTTCTGCGACGGATCTGATCCAGGCGGGAGGCAGCGGAGGCGAAACCGGGGCGGAGCTGCCATCGCTGGCGGGGAATTCGGATTTCTCTTCGGGCGAATCGGTTGCCGTGACCGGACAGACGGGCGTAACCAATCCCTTTGCCGGTGTTGATTTCAGCCAGATGCGGGATGAGGCGGAGCTGAACCAATCCACGACTGGCAGCGGGCAGGGTGGACAAGGTGGACCGGGGATGGGGGGCGGCCCAGGCGTGGGGGGTGGGGGCGGACGCAGCGGCGGCGGATTCCGAGGAGGCGGTGGGGGCGGAGGAGGATTTCGATTCCGCGGGAATTTCCGCAACTTCAAACCGAATCAGCCTCATGGGGCGATTTTCTGGACCGGCGGGAATGGCGCGCTCAACGCTGACGATTTCGCACTGCGCGGCCAGTCGATTCAGGAGCCTTCGTACGCCTCGAACCGTTTCGGCGCGACATTGTTTGCACCGCCGTACATTCCTAAACTGCTGACGCATGATACGAACGACATTCTGTTTTTCACGCTGTTCGGAACGCGGTCCTCGCAGCCGTTCGATCAGTACGCAACGGTGCCAACGGCAGCGGAGCGGGACGGGGATTTTTCCGGCCTGACCCGGCAGAATGGCCAGCTAATCGCGATCTACAATCCACCGGGATCGACGTGCACGGCGAACGGCAACACGCCGGAGCAGCCCTTCGTCGGAAACAAGATCCCGGCAAGCTGCCTTTCTCCTCAGACTGAGGCGCTGCTGAACTATATTCCGGAGCCGACCCTGCCCGGAGCGGCGCAGAATTACCAGCGACTGGCCAGCGCCGACACCAACACGACGAACATCGGCGTGCGCTTCATGCATACGTTTGGAAATTCCGGAGGGGCCAATCCGTTCCTGCGCATGGCACGGCAATTCCTCGGCGCGGGGGGTAATGGCATCACGCAGAGCCTTCATGCGAATTACAACTATCAGAACACTGCGCAGGACAACCAAAACGTTTTTCCCGCTCTGGGCGGCACGAGCGAAACGCGGCAAAACTCGCTGCAACTGGGCTATTCCATCGGCAAAGGGCGGCTGACGAACAACATCAACGTCGGCTGGAATCAGACGCACAACCAGGTGAGCAACCAATTCAGCAATGTCCAGGATGTAGCTTCGTCGGTGGTTCATCTGAGCGGACTGCCCAGCTCGCCGCAGCTTTGGGGACTGCCGAACATCACGCTGGATCAGTTCACCGGGCTGAATGAAGCGCAGCCGCGCTTCGAGCTGCAGGAGACGGTGTTGATCGGCGAGATGAGCATGTGGATGCACGGGAAACACAATCTGCGGATGGGCGCGGATTTCCGGCGGGTCTATCAGGATCAGATCGGCGACACCAATTCCACGGGGATGTTTGACTTCACAGGGCTCTTTACGCAGCAGCCCGGATCGAGCGGCCTGGGCTCCAGTGGCGAGCTGGGCCAGCCGACCAGCGGTTCGTCGCTGGCCGATCTGCTGCTGGGCCTGCCGCAGGAGACGAGCATCCAGGCAGCGAACGTGGAAGCGCATTTGCGGGAGAACGCCATCGACGGATACGCGCAGGACGACTGGCGGGCGGGAAAGAACCTGACCATCCTGTACGGTCTGCGCTATGAGTATTTCTCGCCGTACTCCGAAGAGCACGACCGTCTGGCTACGCTGGACGTGAGCAGCAACTTCGCCGAGGCAGCGGTCGTGACCTCCAATGGGGTGGGTCCCTTCACAGGGAAGTTCCCGCACGATCTGGTCTACCCGGAGAAGAATAACTTCGAGCCGCGCCTGGGTTTCGCCGTGCATCCGATGCGCAACACCGTCGTGCGTGCCGGCTATGGAATCAATTACACCGTGGGTCAGTATGTGGATTTCGTGCAGGACATGGCGTTCGCGCCGCCTTTCGCCAACGTGCAGCAAAACGCGGTTTATACGGCGGCCGACGAAGCAGGCGTGGTCAACTGCTCGTCGTTTTGCCTGGCGAACGGATTTCCGGTTCCGGAGAGCGACCAGTTCGGCACCTGGGCGGTGAACAAGAACTACCGCTTGCCGTACGTACAGGTGTGGAACGTCAACCTGCAGCGGACCATCCCCTGGAACGTCGTTCTGAATATCGGCTACAGCGGATCGAAAGGCTCGCGCCTGGATGAACTGGACGCCCCGGGCCGCTACCCGGAAGCCGCGCCGGGGGGGCTTCCCACGACAACGCAGCCATTCGCCGCCGCGAATCCCGCGGTGGTTGTTCCGTACGATTACGAGGATTCTCCAAGCTTCTCGACTTATAACGGGCTGGTGGTCAGCGCGCAGAAGCGGCTCAGCAGCGGCATCGGTCTGCGGGCGACGTACACCTACTCGCATTCGATTGACGACGCCAGTTCCATTGGCGGCAACGGCGGCACCAGCTGCGCGGCCACCTGCCTGGCGCAGAACTGGCAGGACCTTCGCGCCGAAGAGTCGAACTCCAGTTTCGATGTGCGCCATAATGTGACCGGCAGTTTTCTCTATGAGCTTCCGTTCGGCCCGAATACTCACCTGCTGACGGCGGACTGGCTGGGCCACGTGCTGGCCAACATGAGTTTTTCCGGGACATTCGACTTTGCCACGGGAACGCCGCTGACGCCGCACTACGAGGACACCGCCGAGGGGGTGACCACCGGGACCACGAACTCGCAGCGTCCCGACCGAGTTCCCGGCGTCTCGCTGACCGCTGGCGGGGGGCATCTCACGAACTGGTTCAACAAAGGCGCCTTCACCGCGCCAGCGGGACTGTACGGAACGGCCTCGCGGCTGAGCATTCCCGGACCTGGAACGGCTACGGAGGATATGTCGGTCTCGAAGAGCCTTCGTTTCGGCGACTTCAAAACCTTCGAGATGCGGGCGACCGCCGAGAATGTGTTTAATACCGTCCAGTATTCCGGCGTCGACACGACGCTCGGCGACGCTTCCTATGGCCAGGTGATTTCGACCGCGCCGATGCGGCAGTTCAGCTTTATCGGCCGCTACCGGTTCTGAGGGGATGATATGAAAAGCCACATCTCCGGATTGGTTTTTGTGCTCGGGCTGCTGATGCCGGCAGCCGGGGCGCAACAGAAGCCGCAGCCGAACAATTCGATCGTGACGTTCAAAGTGAACAGCGAGATCGTCCTCACCAATGTGGTCGCGCGCGACAAGCGAACCGGGCAATTGGTGCCGGGGCTGACGGCGAGGGACTTCAGCATCAGCGAGGACGGCAAGACGCAGAGCATCGCCAGCTTCGATTACGAGAACGTGGACCAGGCAGCCGCGCTGGATGAGGCGACCATCAACGCCAGCGCGCCCAATGGGATTTTCGGCGCGCGCACGGGAGTGGCCACGCAGCAGGAGCTGCACGATCATCGGCTGATCGTGATGTTTTTCGATTTGACATCGATGCAGCCGGAAGACGTGGAGCGGGCGCAGGAAGCCGCGCGGAATTACATCGGGAAGCAGATGCGTCCCGCGGATCTGGTGGCGATGGTGTCGCTGGACACAACGCTCTCGCTGGACCAGGATTTCACCGCGAACAAGCAACTGCTGCTGCGCGCCGTGAACAGCTACTCCGGCGTGGGAGGGCAGGGCTTCGAGCCGGGCGCGACCAGCACCAGCAATCAGGTGGAGGATGCTACCTCTTTTACGCCGGACGAGGAAGAGTACAACGACATCAACACCGACCGCGAATTATTCGCGATTGAAGATATTGCGAAGTCGCTGGCGTATCTGAACGAGAAGAAGTCGCTGCTGTATTTTTCCGGCGGCATCCAGCGCGACGGCATTGAGAACCAGGCGTCGCTGGACGCCGCGATCAATGCGGCGGTAAGGGCCAATCTGGCGGTGTACAGCGTGGACGCGCGAGGACTCGAGGCGATTTCGCCGCTGGGCGATGCGACCACGGGGAGCCTGCGCGGCGCCAATTCGTATAACGGCGCGGCACTCGAGAACAACTTTGAGAGCAACTTCAACACACAGGAAGTGATGGCCACGCTGTCGTCGGACACGGGCGGGAAGGCCTTCTTCGACTCCAACGATTTCTCGCCGGCGTTCGCGCAGATGCAGAAGGACACCTCGGCGTACTACGTAATTGGTTATCACTCGACCGACCCGCGGAGAGACGGGCGGTACCGGCGGATTTCCATCAAGGTCGACCGCCGCGACGTGAAGCTGGAATACCGGCGCGGCTATTACGCGCCTGCCGACTTTAAGCACGCAACGAAGGATGAGCGTGAACAGCAACTGGAAGACGAGCTGGCCAGCCCGCTGCCGGCGACGGATTTGCCCGTATACCTGGAGGCGCTCTATTTCCGCCAGGCGCCCGAGCGCTTCTTTGTGCCGATCTCGCTGGTCGTGCCCGGCTCCGAAATTCCGTTTGTGAAGGGCGGCGATCGCGACAAGGCTACGCTGGACATCATCGGCCAGGTACGGGACATGAATGGCCGGGATATCGGCGATGTGCGCGACACGGTGAAGCTGGCGGTGAATGAATCCGAGCAGGTGCGGCAGAAAAACGTGCAGTACACGACCGGATTCAGCCTGCCCATCGGCAAATATCATCTGAAGTTTGTCGTTCGCGAGAATGAAACCGGGCGGATGGGGTCGTTCGAGACGGATCTGGCGGTTCCCGATCTGCACAAGCTGCCGCTGAAGATGAGTTCCGTCGTCCTGTCGAGCCAGTTAGCGCCGGCGCGGAAGCAGCAGCAGGACAGTCCGCTGGTGCGGGGCGGGCAGGAACTGGTGCCGAATCTGCCGCACGTGTTTCATCAGGATCAGCATCTCTACCTGCTGTACGAGGTGTACGATCCTGCGCACACAACGACGGTGAAGGCTGCCGCGACGAAACCCGCGAAAGGCGCGAAGCCGGAAGGTGAGCCGGTGCGGGTGATGACCAGCATTGAATTCCTGCGTGGCTCGGCGAAGGTGTTCGAGACGCCAATGGTGCAGGCGACACACATCAATGTGCCGGATCGCGATGCGGTGGCTTTCCAGTTCGACCTGCCGCTGAACAGCCTGAAACCCGGAACCTATATCTGCCAGATCAACGTGATCGATGATGCCGGCGGGACATTCACGTTTCCGCGCACCGCGCTGCTGATCCGCCCCGCGGTTCCTTCCGCGCCGGCGGCGAGCGGCGGGAACTGACCGGGCAAAGATGCGGCCGGTTCGTTTTGCGGGGCTTCGCGATACCTGGCATCGGCGGAGGCACGAATCTGTTTCGTACCTCCTTATCCACTGAAATTTTCGTTCCTGCGCTTGCGGCCGTCCTGCTCTCCAGGGATAATCGGTTCAAATAAAAAGGAGCGATGCTCCGCCGAGTGAACCGATACAGCCGTCAGGACGTTCTTCGGATCCTTCGCATCTCTTCCCGGCAACTGCGCGCGTGGGAGAGAGCAGGGCTCGTTGCCATTGCCGCCGATTACGGCTTTGAAGGCCTGGTTCAACTGAGAAAACTCCGCGATCTGCGGGCGGTTCGCATCTCCGCAGCCAGCATCCGGGCCAGCGTGCACGCCATGCGGGCAGTTTCCGGGATGGCTAATCCTCTGCTGGAAGCAGGGGTGACCACGCGCGGCCCGCGCCTGGTGTTTCGCCATTCCGGAGCCGCGATGGATCCGGTGGCGCGGCAATTCGAGTTCGATTTCGAAGCAGGTGGCCCGCGGCTGGCAGCGCTGGGCGAAGATGCGGGTTCCGCGACCCAGCGGCAGAATCGGATGGAGGCGCTCTTTCTGGAAGGCGTGCGCTGCGAAGAACAGGGCAGGCTCGCCGAAGCCTCCGGCCTTTACGAGCAGACTCTGGAACTGGGCGAACACGCGCCGGCAGCCATCAATCTGGGAACGATTCTTTACAACCAGCGCCAGTTCCATCGCGCGGAGCAGCTATATCGCCGCGCCACCGTGGCCAATCCCGAGTATGCGCTGGCGTTTTTCGACCTTGGCAACGCGCTGGATGAGCTACAGCGGCTGCCGGAAGCGATTGAGGCGTACCGCGCGGCAATTCGCCTCGCGCCGGGCTACGCGGACGCGCATTACAATCTGGCGCTGGCGTACGAGCGGTCCAGCGAGCGCCGCCGCGCTCTCCGGCACTGGAATGCCTACGCCAGGCTGGATCCGGTGGGTCCGTGGGCCAATCACGCCCGCCTGCAGGCGAGGAAAATCCTCGACCGCGAAGGCCTTGCCATTGCCTGGCGGAACAGCCGAGCGAAACTCACAGTATCCCAGCGTTGAGGAACTCGCGGCCGGTGATCCGAGGGCGCGGCGAGCGTCCCCTCAGGGGGCGCGGAAGCCTTTCACCGCGATGGCGTTGGGATCCCTGCCTGCGGCCAGGACAGTGAAAAGAGATCCGGTGACCGGCTGCCCTTTGGGGGTATAGCTCAGCGTCCGCAGCACCGAAACATCGCCGGAGAGCGTATCCACAGCGAGCAGCAGAAATCCGTCGCTCGAGAGCGCCAGCGGGCCGGGACCGTCGCCCACCTGCACCGTGTTGATCCGCTGGCCATCATCAATGGAGTACGCCGCGACGGTGTTGTCGCTGGAATTGCTGACCCATAACGTGGAGTTATCCGCACTGACCGCGCCGCCCCAGGGGTGCAGCCCGATCATGTAGCTCCAGCCGACTTCGTTGTTGTTGGTCGCGATTTCGGAGATTGTGTCGCCGCCGAAGTTGGAAACGAAGATCTCGCCTCCGTCCGGCTTGAGCGCCAGATGGATGGGCTGCGGCCCGACATCCAGAAAATCCTGCAGACGATCCGTGCGCTCTTCCGGCAATTCGCTCTTCGGCCGGGCCAGCCCGATCACCATCACCTGATGGCTTCCCGAGCACGCGATGAAAGCCTTCGATGAATCAGGCAGGATCACGGGGTCAGCGGCCTGAGGACAACCAGGAAAAACAGCGCGCACTGTCA
>JASHRH010000359.1 GCA_030037475.1 Acidobacteriaceae bacterium | reverse complement strand
CGCTCCGCAAAATCCATCCCGTACCCGATCACAAACTGGTTCGGAATCGTGAAGCCAACGTAATCCGCCTCGATCTTCTCCAGCCGCCGCGACGGCTTATCCAGCAGCGCTGCAATCCGCAGCGATTTCGGCTGATGCTGCTCGAAGAGCCCGCACAGAAAATGCAGCGTCAGCCCGGTATCCAGAATGTCCTCGACGATGATGACGTTCTTCCCCTCGATCGACTGGTCGAGGTCTTTGATCAGCTTCACTGCCCCGCTCGACCGCTGCGCCTTCCCATAGCTCGAAACGGCCACGAAGTCGAATGTGTTGTCCACAGAGATGCTGCGCGCCAGATCGGCCAGGAAAATCGCCGCGCCTTTCAGCACGCCCACCAGAACGATCTTCTCGCCCGCATAATCCAGGTCGATCTGCCGCCCCAGCTCCGCCACGCGATGACGGATCTGCTCCCGGCTGAACAAGACCTCCAGTCCGGATTCCACTGTGCTGGTCACAGCACCGATTATCTCCGAACTGCCTTCACCTGGCTACGGCTTTGCCGGTTTCTTCACATTCAGCGATACGTTCATCGTCCCCATGCGGCCCGTCGTCGCGTCCCACACCACCAGATACAGGTAATCCTCGCCCCTGGGCAGGTCGATTTCTTCGTCGAACTTCATCTCGCCGTCCGGCCTGGCGCGAATCTCTCTCTCGTCCACCGTCATCGTCAGCTTTTGCGCGTCGCGCTGCACCAGAGTGCCGTAGTGGTCGAACGCCAGCACTCCCGATCCCACAACATACGTCCCGCGATGGTCCACGTTCACGCCCTGCGCTGTCAGATCCGCAGCCGGAACGTGGTAAATGACCGCGTAGGGCACCTCTCCATATTTCGGGGCCTTGATATCTCCCGCGCGCACCGCTGCCATCTCCGCCAGTGGCGAGATTTCCGCCACTTGTGCCGTGAACGCGATCGGAGGGCTCTGGTTGTTCAGGACCTGCTTCGCCTTGCTTTTCGCCTCCAGCGTCATCTTCGACTGTGCCGTGGGCGACTCCCCGTTCTTCTCGTCGTCGAAATACCCCCTCCGGTAGCTCAGGTGGTATCCGGCCTCGCGCAGTTCCACCTTCACCCGGTGCCATCTCCCGTTATTGCGCAAGTCGTCGGGCGAGTACGTCAGCGTGTAGTAATCTCCATCCGTCGACACAATGCGCTCCGCCGCCTGTGCCAGCCCATTCGTGTTGTACCGGGCGTGCCCGCCGGTCGCGTCCGCATCCTCATCCATCTGCTCATGCTGTCCGATCGCCGCCTGCGGGGGATCCGTCATCAGCCCTCGCGCATCGATCGGATACAGCGTGATCCGCTCCGACTCCAGCACGTCATAGATGCGCCGCCAGTCCGGCTGATTCGGCAGATCCGCGCCGGGGTCGGGAGTCGCCGGCGTGGCCATCGCGCCCATCGAAGTCGCGACCATAGCGCCTGGCTGTTGGTCGTTCATCGGATCCATCTGCAGAAACAGATTCGACCCTCCGCTGAACCACAGCAGGTTCTTCCGTCCCGGCACCTGGCTCAGATAGTACGCAATCTGTTGCAGCGTGTCGTAGTCCGTCGTATATTCCGCGGCCGTCTCCTGAAAGTGCGGAATCGCCCTTCGGATCGCCGTCATCAATTCCGCATGGTCCGACGTGAACCCCTGCAGCAGCAGCGTCATCTGCCCCGCCCGGCAGAAAACAGCCACGGGTTCTCCTGCCGGCAGCGTCTTCACAAACTTTGTCAGCTCCTCGTACAGATACATCTGATCCACGATCTCAATCGTCGTCGTATCGATCAGGATGACGTTCACCACCGCCGGCGGATGCAGCATCGCCGCGTTGCTGTAAACCCCGGCAGGAGTGGTCAGGGGTTGAAAGGCGGGAGCGCCTTTCGCGACGTGCTCATCGAAGGACTTCAGGTGTTCCAGCCGCCCGTCATCGAAGATACGGAAATCCCGCTCCTTCAGCCCCCGCACCGGATTCCCGTCTTTGTCCGTCACCGTGACATCGGTCAGCACTACACGCGCGTTCACCTGAAACGTCGGCGAACTCTTTTTCGGCTGGCCGCCATCCGTCTGCCCCCACGCCACCGTCGCGCCGGCGAGACAGCAGCTCAGAACGAAACCAGCGAAGGTGTATCTCAGAGCCGCAATCTCCGACGCGGCTTTCCGCCGAAGAAACCGGGGTCTCCGGCACGCCTGAAGCTGGTGTACTGGGGCGGGAAGAAAGTCGCATGGAACCGACCTTAAAAGGACACAGCATGTCTGGTTTCGCTTCAGCAGCACGCCGCGCCACACCCACCGAATCATCATGAACCACCTGTGCGAACTGCTTTTTACCTCTTTGGACGTGCCGCTCTCCGTCCCAGTCTCATCCACACTCACAATCCTGAAGTCGAAAGCCTCATCCACGCACCCATTTATACTGGACAGGACGTCCTCATGTATCCCTTCATCCACATAGGCCATCTTTCCATCGGCACCTTCGGCATTCTGCTATGGTTCGCCGCCGTCGGCGCCTGCTGGGTCCTCTATCGCAATTTTCGCCGCTTCGGCCTGGATGCCGACGCCATCAGCATCGTCGCCGTCGTCGCTGTCTCCGGCATCATCGGCTCCAAGCTCTGGCATGATTTCGAGCACCCCGTCCTCTTCTTCCACCACCCCATCGCGCTGCTCTTCGACCGCGCCGGATTCGCCTGGTACGGCGGTCTCCTGGTCGGCATCGCCGCGCTGCTCTGGCAGGGCCGCGTCTATAAAGTTGGCGCGCTCCGCATGCTCGACCTCGCCGCTCCCTCTGCCGCCATCGGCTATGGACTCGGCCGTCTCGGCTGCCTCATCTCCGGCGATGGCGACTACGGCAAGCCCACCCATCTGCCCTGGGGCATCGCCTTCCCGCACGGCCTCGTGCCCACCACCGGACCCTTCGGAACCTGCGCCGAATACGGCTGGCCCTCCAGTTGCCGCGTCCATCCCACACCCATCTACGAGCTGATCGTCGCCCTCTTCATTGCGTGGATTCTCTGGCGGCGCAGCGCGCCCGGCACGCACCACCCTCTCGGCCAGATCACCGGCGAATACCTCGTCCTCTCCGGCATCGCTCGTTTTCTCGTGGAGTTCATCCGCATCAATCCCCACGTCCTTTGGGGAATGAGCAATGCTCAGGTCGCGAGCCTCGGCTCCATCCTCGCGGGCATCGTCTTCATCGCCTGGGTACGCCACCGCGCCGCTGCGGCCGCCGCAAGGGGCGAAGCCAGGGCCCCTGAAACGCAAACCCAAGCCACCTGATTGTCAGGAGAAATCAGAATCCTGCATCGGCACCGGGGGTCCTGCTCCCTGTGCCCCGCACCCTATCGTTTCGCGGCTTTCTTCGCGATCTGATTCAGGGTCGTTCTTTCCAGCTCGTCGCGCATGGCCTCTTCCGCGCGCGCGAAGGCCCGCTTCAGCGCCGCGCTCACCTTCGCCGGCTGCGCTCCTGTTCTGCGCGCCGCGTGCAACAGCTCTCCGCCATCCAGCGCCTGATAAATATCCGCCAGCGTAATTTGTTTGGCTCCCCGCGCCAGCTTCGATCCGCCGTGCGGACCCTTCTGGCTCTCCAGCAGCCCAGCCCGGCCCAGCAACGAGAAAATCCGCCGCACCACCACGGGATTGATGGCGAGCCGCTCGGCGATCTGCTCTGAGGTCTTCAGCCCATCCGGTTCGGCGGCCAGCAGCACCATGGCGTGAACGCCGGTGGCGAATCGGGTATTTGCCATGCCCCACGCTACCACAGCTCCCCTCGCCGCAAGTTTGAAAATCTGTCACATTCTCGATTCCTTTTCCGGCCTGTAGTCTCCTCCCGTAAGCCGTTGGCAACCAACCGCTGACTGCTGGCTGTAAGCTTCACTCATGCACATTCTTTTCGTCGGCGACGTCTTCGGTCACGCCGGCCGCCGCATTGTTCGCGAACATCTCGGCCACGTCGTCGCCTCCCGCCAGGTTTCCCTCATCATCGTCAATGCCGAAAATGCCGCCGGCGGATTCGGCCTCACCCCGGCCATTGCCGACGAGCTTTTCGACCTCGGCGCCCACGTCCTCACCACCGGCAATCACATCTGGGACAAGAAAGAGATCATCGACTACCTCAGCTCCGCACCCGCCGGCTCGCACGACCGCGCGCGCCGCGTCCTGCGTCCCGCCAACTACGCGCCCTCCAGCCCCGGCTACGGCGTCTATGAGGGCGCCTTACCGGATGGCCAGGATTATGCCGTCCTCAGCCTTCAGGGCCGCGTCTTCATGGCCTCGAACGAAGATCCTTTCCGCCTCGCCGACGCCCTGCTCCAGCAGATCACCACCAAAACCGTCATCGTTGACTTTCACGCCGAAGCCACCAGCGAAAAATGCGCCATGGGCTGGTATCTCGATGGACGCGTCACCGCCGTCATCGGCACGCATACCCACGTTCCCACCGCCGACAACCGCATTCTTCCCGGCGGCACCGCCTACCAAACCGACGTCGGCATGTCCGGCCCCTACGACTCCATCATCGGCGTCGAAAAACAGCTCGTCCTCGACCGCTTCCTCACCGGCATGCCCGGCAAATTCGAAGCCGCGAAGGGCGATCCGCGCATGGCCGCCCTCCTCATCGACGCCGACCCCGCCACCGGCCGCGCCCGCTCGTGCGAGCGGCTGCTGCTCGGCGAATAAATCCGGGGTGCCCCACCCTTGTCGCATCGCGACAGGGTGGGTTCTGATCACTGACTACTGATCACTAATTCCCGCGCCACCCTGCGAAATCAGGCACAATCAAAGTCAGCCATGTCCATCACCACCCCCGAAGAGCTGGCGGCCCTCCGCGAATCCGGCCGCGTCGTCCGCCTCATGCTCGAAGCCATGAAGGCCGCCGCGCGCTCCGGCGTCACCACGCGCGATCTCGACGCCATCGGGGCGGACGTCATGCGCGCCCACGGCGCCGTCTCCGGTCCGGTCACCGTCTATCAGTTCCCCGGCGTCTCCTGCATCAGCGTGAACGACGAAGTCGTTCACGGCATCCCCTCCGGCCGCAAGCTGCGCAACGGCGATCTGCTTAAGCTTGACGTCACCATCTCGAAGGACGGATTCATGGCCGACGCCGCGGAGACCCTCCTCGTCGGCACCAACCCCAACTCAGCGCCGACTGGCCTCGGTACGCGCCTCGCCGACTGCGCCCGCCGTGCCTTTCAGCTCGCCATGAGCGCCGCGCGCGCCGGCAACCGCGTCCGCGACATCGGCCGCGCCGTCGAGCAGGAAGTCACCGCCTCCGGTTTCCACGTCGTCCGCGATCTCTGCGGTCACGGCATCGGCCGCACCATCCACGAGAAACCCTCGGTGCCCAACTGGCCCGATCCGGTCGCCTCCGACCTCCTTACCGAAGGCCTCGTCATCACCGTCGAGCCCATCATCGCCAGCAAATCCGGCCGCACCGTCCTCGCCAAAGACGGATGGACCGTCCGCACCGCCGACCACGGCCTCGCCGCCCACCATGAGCACACCCTCGTCATCACGAAGGACGAGCCGCTGCTGCTGACTGCGGCGTGAGCGCAGAGGTCACAGGGGGGTACCCCCCCAAGGGGAGTGGTCTGCTAAGTTGCGTTTTTATTGAACTTAGCGGGCGTTACCGATTTGACATCCGGGTTATCTTCCTCGACAACTGGCCATCTGGACCGGAATTTTGGGTTCCGTTCGGTGTGTTTCCGGACGAGGCCTGGATCCGACTGAACGCGCAGGCGACAGGGATTTCAAAGAGCGGTGGGCCGCTCCTGAGGGCGGCAGAAGCCCTGAAATAGAAAAGGACCCGCGGCGGCGGATCCTTCTGATTCAGGTTCTGGATCGAGTGTGGGCGCGGAGAGAAGAGGAAGGCAAGAGAAATCGAGCTATGGATGGGTACGGAGGTACCGTGCGCAGGGGCTCAAGCCCAGGGTGTTTCGGGCGTCGATTCGGTACGACTGAACAGCTTGCGGAAAATCCCAGTTTGCACGCCGCACCAGAGAAGAAACATCCCTCAGCGGCTCAAGCCGATCTGATTTGCGGCCTTTACGGCACGGCTGAAGCCGTGCCCCTTCAAAGCATCGAGTTTTTCCGCAAGCTGTGAAATCGTGCCCTGATACAAAGCACAGGAGCTGAAGCCGGCGACTCCGGGCGCTGATTGTCGGCTGCCGATGCGGACTACCGATTACCGGCTACTGATTGCCGTCCCCGATCATCTGCGGCTTCAGCAGCGGGAAGAGGATCACATCCCGAATCGACCGCGCGCCAGTCAGGATCATGGTCAGGCGGTCGATGCCGATGCCTTCGCCGCCGGTGGGAGGCAGGCCGTAGCCGAGCGCGCGGACGTAATCCGAGTCCATCTGGTGCGCCTCCTCGTCGCCGCGTTCGCGCTCGGCGAGCTGGGCCTCGAAGCGCCGGCGCTGCTCCTCCGGATCGTTCAGCTCGGAGAAGGCATTGCCCAGCTCGAAGCCTCCAATGTAGAACTCGAAGCGCTCGACCCAGTCGGGCTCGTCGGGCTTTTGCTTGGAGAGCGGCGAAACGGCGAGGGGGAACTCGTAGATGATGGTCGGCTGGATGAGGTTCTTCTCCGCCACGATTTCGAAAAGGGAATAAATGGCCCGGCCAAGAGTGCCGTCCCCCGAAGACAATTCGGGATGGGATAACTGCAAGTCCAGAAATCGAAGTGATGCGTGCAAATCGTGGTGCGGATTCTCGCCCTCTGGAACCCCGAGCAGCTCACTCACGAATCCAGGCCGAGGATCAGTTTTCCTATTCTCCGGTGCGACCCTGCTGATCCAAGCCCTAAGAGCTGCCACGGAACTGAAATCCGCCGGGCTCGGCTTCGGTCCGGCACGGTCGTCCCAGAATCGTGGAATCGCCTCGCGCATGGTCAGGCGTTCCCACTGGCCCAGGTCGATTTCCGTCCCATTGAAGTGGGTGATCGTCGTCCCGTTCACTTCCATCGCGACGAATTGAATGAGTTCTTCGGTCAGGTTCATCAGGTCGTGATAGTTCGCGTACGCCTGGTAGAACTCGAGCATGGTGAACTCGGGATTGTGCTGCGTCGAGATGCCCTCGTTGCGGAAGTTGCGGTTGATTTCGTAGACGCGGTCGAAGCCGCCGACGACCAGCCGCTTCAGATAGAGCTCCGGCGCGATGCGCAGAAAGAGATCGATATCGAGTGCGTTGTGATGCGTCGTGAACGGCCGCGCCATCGCTCCGCCGGCGATGGGCTGCATCATCGGCGTCTCCACCTCGATGTAGCCGCGCGCGTCGAAGAATTTCCGCATGGCGCGCAGCACCGCGGCCCGCTTCACGAAGACGTCGCGGACGTGGATCTCCGGCGCGTTTCCAGCTTCCAGCTTCCGGCTTCCAGCTTCCAGCTCTTTGCTTTCAACTCCCGGATCGGGGCTCTCGTTCAGCACCGCGCCCTCCGGCGAGCCCGATTCCGGCTCGCTGGGGTTGAGCACGCCGTTCATGAAGAGGTCCACGTACCGCTGCCGATAGCGCAGCTCCACGTCGGCGAGGCCATGATACTTCTCCGGCAGCGCCAGCAGCGCCTTGGCCAGGAAGGTGAGGGTCTCGACGTGGATGGTCAGCTCGTTGGTCCGGGTGCGGAAGAGATAGCCGGTGACGCCGATGTGGTCGCCCAGGTCCAGCAGCCTGTAGAGCTCGAACGCCGCGTCGCCGACCGCGTCCTTGCGGACGTAGATCTGGAGGCGCTGGCCCTCCTGCTGGAGGGTCGCAAAGCCGGCCTTGCCCTGCTGCCGGATCGCCATGATGCGTCCGGCGACGGCGACGGGCACGCGCGCGGCTTCCAGCTCTTCGCCGGTTTTCGCGTCGTACTCGGCGCGAATCTCGGGGATCGTGCGCAGCGGATGGTCCTCGGGCGGCGTGAACGTATTGGGATACGCGCTCTGCCCCAGCGCCTCGATCTGTTTCAGTTTTTCCTGCCGCAGCGCATACAAATTGCGCTCGAATTCGCTTTCGAACACGCGGTTGGTCCTCGGAATCGGTCTCGTTCGAGTATAACGACGGCCTCCGCGGTCAGGCGGCGCGGTGAAATCGGGCGGTCGGGGGCGGACCATGTATAACAGCGTGTGGGGGGAGCGGGAAACCTTCCCTCAGGGGCTAAAGCCCGATCATCTTGCGCCGATTTCGGCACGGCTGAAGCCGTGCCCTGACACAAAGCGCAGGGGCTGAAGCCAGGTTCATTCTCCTACTGTTTGTTCCTCTGATTTTGGGCACGGCTAAGAGCCGTGCCCTGGTACAAAGGACGCGGGCTGAAGCCGTCAGCTGATACAACACACAACGGGACCTGGGACAACATGCCGAACGACTTCAACACTCCGCCGCCAAAACGCTCGCCGCTCGTTGACGGCATTGTGCGCGCCGAGCGGCTGCTGCAGATTGCGATCATCCTGCCGCTGTCGGTGGTGATTGGCTGGCTGATCGGCGCGGGCCTGGACAAGTGGCTGCACCAGCACTGGATCTATGTCGCCGGCATCGTCTTCGGTGCGGTGGCCGGCTTCGTGGAGGTTTTCCGCGTCGTGCAGAATTATGAGAAGCAGGATTCCTGAATTGTCTCCCGACTCACAACCGCTGCCCAACGGCCAGGCTCCGATGACGGACGACGACCTGCGCCGCATGATGGGCCGCGCACTGCGGAATGTGGCGATTTTGTCGGCCGTGGTGGCGGTGGTTCTCACCTTCGTGATGGGCTGGCGCTCGGGGCTGATGTTTCTGGCCGGCGCGGGGATCTCGTTCACCGGCATCTGGGAGTGGCGCTCGCTGGCGCTGTCGATTTTTGCGCGGCTCGACAACCAGCAGCACGTGCGCCCGATGGGCCGCACGCTGGTGATGTTTTTCCTGCGGCTGGGGGTGGCCGTCGTGATTCTGTATGTTAGTCTTAAGTGTTTACACGGTTCGGTTTACGCGCTGCTGGCGGGTCTGGGACTGGCGATTTTCGCGCTTTCCCTGGAGGCGCTTCGCCTGCTGCGCGGCTAAGGCCGATCCGATTTCTCTTCGGTTGCACTCCCACGAGCGATGCTGGCCTTCATTCAGTTTCTGACTCATCTGCTGAACCACTGGTTTGCCGCGCCGATTGACGCGCTGCTGGCCACGCTGCACATCCACATCCTGCACACGGCCACGCCGATCGAGAACACGCTGACGGAAGAGCTGCTCGTCTTCGGCGTTCTGATCCTTTTCTTCATGATCGTGCGGCTGTCGCTCAGCGTGGAGAAGCCGAACAGCGCGCAGCATCTGGCTGAGATCGTCCACGAATTCGTCGACGGCCAGGCGAGCCAAGTGATGGGGCACGGATACGATCCGCACCTGCCTATCCTCACCTGCCTGCTGCTGTTTATCCTGCTGTGCAACTGCTTCGGCCTGCTGCTGCCCGTGGAGACGCCGACGTCGAATCCGGTGGTGCCGCTGGGGCTGGCCCTCTGCGCGTTCGTTTATTTCAACTGGAAAGGCGTTCGCGCCCAAGGGCCGGTCCGCTACCTGAAGCACTTCATGGGGCCGGTGTGGTGGATGGCGTGGATGATGTTTCCCATCGAGATTTTTTCCGTCTTCATCCGCATTCTTTCGCTCACCGTCCGTTTGTTCGCGAACATGCTGGCCAGCGACCTGATCACGCTCATCTTCTTCTCGATGATCCCGTTCGCACTGCCGATTGCCGGACTGGGGCTGCACCTCTTCGTCGCGTGCATTCAGGCCTACATCTTCATGCTGCTGACGGCGATTTACCTGGCCGAGGCGACCGCGCACGAGGAGCACTGAGTTCAATTCCCGCCGGAGCACCGCTTCCACTCCGGGATGGGAACCGCCGTACAGCGTGAGGGGGCCAGCACGGTGAGCCTCAACCACCCACTGGCGGCA
>JASHRH010000358.1 GCA_030037475.1 Acidobacteriaceae bacterium | reverse complement strand
AAAAAGATTATTTCGCGCCGCCTTTAAGAGGCGAAGAGTATATTCCTCCGTTGATTCATCCGTGCCATGGAATACAGGCTTCCATCTGACCCGCTGGCCCTCATTTACCTGCTTCATGGGTGCAAGACGCTGAAGATCATCCACAGCCTCACTGAAGCCCAGCAGTTTCACGGTCTGGAACTTCCCGCGAATCTCTTTCGCGAAGTCGTCCCAGTTCGCGTCCGCATAGCTCTTACCCTTTATTAGAAATCCTTGCCTCTTTAATGCGCACTCGAACGCCGAGAACTTCCAGAAGAACTCAAAAACGGGCTCCTTATCAAACCCCTCAAGCTGCGGCAGGGGAAAAGTCATTTTTCAGAACCCCATGATGTTGTAGCCGCTGTCCACGTAGATCGTTTCCCCGGTCACGCCGCTGGCCAAATCCGAGGCCAGATACACCGCCGTTTTGCCCACCTCATCCTGTTCTGTGTTGCGATGCAGCGGCGAGCGTTCCTCGTGGTGTTTCATCATGTCCCCCAGCGCGCCGATGCCGCGCGCGGCCAGCGTCCTGATGGGGCCGGCGGAGATGGCATTGACGCGAATATTCTGCTTGCCCAGGTCCGCCGCCAGATAACGCACCGTCGCTTCCAGCGCCGCTTTGGCCACGCCCATCACTTTGTAATGCGGCACTACCTTTTCCGCGCCGAAGTACGTGAGCGTGATGATCGAGCCGCCGTCGGTCATCAGCGGAGCGGCGCCGCGGCTGAGCGCGATCAGCGAGTAGACGCTGACCTCGTGCGCGATGCGGAATCCTTCACGAGAAGTCTGCAGGAAGTCGTTCTTCAGGTCCTCCGCAGGCGCGAAGGCGATGGAGTGCACGAGAATATCAAGCTTCCCGTAGTGCTCCTTCATCTGCGCGAAGGTCTGATCGATCTCGGCGTCGCTGGAGACGTCGCACTGGAACGGCTCAGCGCCAGGCAGTTCCTCAATCAGCCCCAGCGCTTCGGCCTTCATGCGTTCGTTCTGATAGCCGATGGTCAGCTTCGCGCCCGCCTCGTGCAGCTTCTTCGCAATGCCCCAGGAGATGCTGCGTTTGTTCGCCAGTCCAAAGACAGCCGCCACGCGGCCATTCAGGTTCAGCATTTGTCGTTCACTCCCGGGAAAATGTCAGGCGGCGCTTTCTCTGCGCGGCTATGCCATTGTAAATGCGCGCGAGCCGGGACTGCCGCCCCAGCGATTCCATATGAACCGGCAGTGCCTTGATCTTTACAACAGCCCTGCTATACTGCGGCGCATGTTGGCAAGAAAGTTTTCTCTCCTGCTTATGGTTTGTGCTGCCCTTCCTGCATTTGGCCAGGGCGCACCCGCAACCGCGCCCGCCGCCGTAACCGCAACGGCCCCCGCGACCGCCACCATCTACATCTATCGCTACAAGCAATACATCGGTGCAGCCTTGAGGCCTTCGGTGTATTGCGATGGGGTCGAACTGGCTCGGATTCAGAATGGGCGGTACGTCGACCTACAGCTCCCGCCCGGATCGCACACGTTCTATTCGAACGACAAGCAGGTGGGTGCTGTGGTGAATCTGGTTGCAGGCAAAGAATATTACTTCCGCGTCGATTTGCAGACTGGATTCTGGAAGGGCCATTTCCGCTTGGAAATGGTGGAACCGGACCAGGGAAAGTATGATCTCTCAAAGCTCAAGCCAGCGGACAAGGACATGATCCGGCAAGTAACCCTGCCGGCCGCGCAGTAGGAACGGGCTACTGGCACTCCCTGGAGGAAGACTTAACAGCAACGGGCCTGGTCTCGCCCCTCGCCGGCTGGTAATACCGCTGCTCTGGGTACGCGCACGCCAGGCATAGTGTCGCGCCTTCGCGTTCCACGAAGCGCTCGTAGTTGATGCCTTCGCCGCATTCTGCGCAAACGATGCGCTCGCCTTTGTAGCCGGGCATCTCCTTGGGGCTAAGATCGACCTCGACCCACTGTTCGCCGAAGAGCCCGCTGTCCTCCATCTCGCGATAGGCCTGCATCTGCTGGCGGTTTTTGTTCTCAAGAGAGGGATAAAGCTCGCAGGCTCGCTGCTTCGAGCTTTCCAGCGCCACAATGCGGATCGCCCGGCCGCTTTCGAGATCGGCGAACGTCGCGGCCATCTTGCCCCAGTCGCGAAACTTCAGCGCTCGCTTGCCCAGCCTGCATCCGGTCACCACGCCGATGGCATCCGTGGCGCAGCGGTCGATCTCAATGAAGGTCACCAGCCGCTTGCGATCGCGCCCGCGCGGGTCCTCGATGCCCAGCCGTCGGCAGCCCAGCAGCGCCATGCGCACGCCCAGCACCTGGCCCGCGCACAAATGCCCGTGCGCCGCCTCCGCCAGCCGCAACAGATCATCCAGAGATTCCATGCGTCCATGCTATCCCTGCGGAGCCGCAGACGTTGCTTTTCGCTGACCGGTCCTAAGCTAACCGGCCCCAAGCTGGCCGGGTTTTCGCTAACCGGTGTTTAGCTGCCCGGACCATAGCTGTCCGCCTCTTGGCTATGGATCGTCTTCCACCAGAACCGCCGACGCGCCGATGAGCGTGAAGCTCACCGGAGCCGTCGCGCTCGTGGGCTGAAAACTCACCTGCAGCGGCTCGCGCTGCCATGTCGGCGGAGCGCACGCGGGACTGACGGGATTCGCCGTATCCCACGCGCCCAGCTTTTTGCGCAGCAGCGGACGCCGCGCCGCAATCTGCGCCACCACCGCCAGCAACTGCCTGCGTGTCGTGCTCAATCCACAATAGGCGGCGTAGTCGCGGAACCACACAACCTGGGAGACGCCCGGATCGAACTCCGGCAGATGCAGCGCCGCGATTTTGCCGGTGGAGCGGTCCACCAGCAGCCACGGGCCACGCTGCCACACCCAGTGCTCAGTTTTGTCGGCGGGCAGGGAATCGTTCAGCCGCACTGCGCGACGCACCACAAAGCTGCGTTCGGTGACCGAGTGCGCGTCCCCCGTGGTCCACTCCTTCACCTTGCCGTCGACGACCAGCGGGCGAACGTCCAGATGAGTCTCGTCCTTCTGTGCGCCCGCTGGATCGCCCTCGATCGAGTACGGCTCGTGATGCACTGCGCCGAGTATCACGGAATGCGGTTTGGCTGCGGCACTCAGAATCGTCGGCAACGCCAGCAGCCAGGCAAAGGCGAATGCCGGCTTTCGGAGCTTCATGGCTCCAGGCTATGCAGAATGGGAAGAACAGGAAAGGGTACGGAGGTAATCGGGTGGACGAGTGCTTATTGTGCGGAAGGAGTATTCGTGGGAGATCCGGCCGCAGTGGAAGTGATGGAGTGGGGTTGCACCGTTTCCGCCAGCACCCGCGCGCTCACATACTGCCAGACAAGCCATCCGAGGCTGGCCAGACTGAGCAGAAGCAGCGCCATGCCGGCCCAGCGGCGCCAGAGGTCGGCACGCCCGTGCCGGCGAGCTCGTGATCGGCCCACGTTCTGTACGAATTCGGTCCAGCCGTTTTCGTTCTCGCCCAGGCCGTGTTCGCGGCTGGCGGCCAGAAACCGATCCACCCAGGTAGCTTCGTCGAGGCCAACGGTGCGGGCATAGCCGCGCACGATTCCTTTGCTGAGGATGCCGCCAGGCAGCACCTCGAAGTGCTCGTCCTCCAGGGCACACAAATAGCGAGTGACCACCTTCGTCTTCTCGCTGATGGTCTCCAGCGCGACGCCCCGGGACACGCGTTCTTTGCGCAATTCTTCGCCGAACTGGCCCACTGGCAGGATTCCTTCCGGCTGAATTCGGAGTTTTTTACACCATAAAACTCTTAACGACTGGGGTCAAAGGAAACGATAGATTACGGCCGCGTTTTCCTCAACCTGCACATAGTACAAAAGTAATAATTTCTGAGAATCCCACCGAAGGGTGATCCGGCTCACCCCTGACGGGTTATTAGCCGATCCGGCAATAGGGGAAGACGTCTTTCTGGAGGGTCCTTCGCGGCTTGCTATTCTGGAATTTACGGGTTGCCGCGCTTCTCAACCCGGCAGAGTCTCTGGAACGGATCAGGTTCCCGCCTTCGCCCATGAATAAGCTTGTTCTCGGCAACGTTCTCTATCGCCCGGTGCGCACGGCGATCAGCATCTTTGCTGTCGCCATCGAGGTGGTCATGATCCTCTCCATCGTTGCCATCATGGTGGGCATGGTGCAGGGCGCGGCCAGCCAAACCCAGGGTACCGGGGCCGATCTCATCGTCCGTCCTCCCAGCGCCAGCTTCATCAGCGCCGTCGGCGGAGCTCCCGTGCCGGCAAAGGTGGCGACGGTCCTGGCGAAGCTGCCCCACGTGGCGGTAGCCGCCCCGGTTATTGTGAAGCTCGACATCGGCAGCGCCGTCCAGTCCATCGATGGGATCGACTTTTCCACCTACAACGCGCTGCGGCCGTTCCAGTTTCTCGCTGGCGGACCTTTCCAGGGCGACGACGACGTGCTGATTGACGATCTCTATGCTCAGAGCCATCACAGCCGCATCGGCCAGACGATTCAGTTGGTCGGCCATCCATTCCGCATCAGCGGCATCGTGGAGCATGGCAAAGGCGCCCGGCTCTTTGTGCCCATTCAGACGCTGGGTGCGATCATGGGCTCGCCCAACAACGCATCGGTGTTTTACCTGCGCAGCGATTCGCCCGCGAAGGATGACGTGGTCGCAGGAGAGATCCACTCCACGCCCGGTCTTCAGCAGTACGGCGTCATGACCATGGCCGAGGAGATGTCCATGATGACGCCGGGACACATGCCGGGATTCAACGTCGCCCTGAACTCAGTGATCGTGATTGCGGTGAT
>JASHRH010000357.1 GCA_030037475.1 Acidobacteriaceae bacterium | reverse complement strand
TCGGCTCCAGATGATGTGCGGCGAGCCAGACGGCGTGACGATCGGCCTCGCCGGATTGCGCCCCGCGAGTCTGTCCCATGTCAGCACGGATGCCGCGCTGCCCGACGGGGACAAGCTGCCTGACATCGGCGCCCATGGCGGCGGCGAGGCGGACGATCAGCTCGAAGTCGGTCCGGGTTCCGGCGCGGTCGGCAGCCTTCCTGACGAGTTGCAGATCGCCGAAGGTGTTGGTGACGGTGCCCGATTTCTCGTAGAGATTGGCGGCGGGAAAGACGATGTCGGCGAGGCGTGCGGTTTCGGTGAGGAACATATCCTGCGCGACGATGAAGGTGTTGAGCAGCGCGGCGGGATCGATGTTGTAGCGCGCAACGGGATTGGCGCCGACCACGTAGAGTGCGGCGAGCTGGCCGTGCGCGGCGGCGTCGAACATCTGAATGAGATCGAGGCCGGGCTGCGTTGGGAGCGCTGCGCCGTATTCCTGCGCAAAATGTGCGGCGGCGGTGATGGGCACGTAGCCGGGCAACAGATCGGGATAGAGGCCCATGTCGGAGGCGCCGCGGGAGTTGGCGTAATCGCCGAGGCAGGCAAATTTGACGTTCGGCAGCGAAGAGCCGAACTGGACGAGCGATTCGAGGTCGTGGCCGCGGAATTCGGAACCGAAAACGATGAGGAGCGATTCCTCGGCGCGGATCGCGTCGCGAAATGCCCGGCCCACGCCGTTGCTGTCGAGAGCGGAGTCGTCGCCGGCGAGGTAGGCGATCAGCGCAGCGTAATCGCCTTCGCGGATGCGCAGGAACGATGTGGCCTGGCGGCGCAGCTTGATGTTCTGGTGGTTGGCGACGTAGAGGTGCAGGCCGCGGAGGCGGACGCCAGTGCGAATTTGCCAGGCGAGGCCGGGATGCTGCTCGGTGGGATCGTTGCCAAGGAGCAGAACGGCTTTGGCCGCGGCGAAGTCGCGGAGCGAGGCCTCGGCTTTGCCGTTCAGGGCTGCGGCGAAGGCCGGGTAATCCGCGGTTCGGTGGTGATCGATGTTATTCGTGCCCAGCACCGTGCGGGCAAACTTCTGGAGCAGGTAAGCTTCTTCGTTCGTGGTGCGGTTGGAACCGATGACGCCGATCGACTGGCCACCCCTGGCGTCACGAATCTCGCGGAGCCGCTTGCCGGCGAATTCAATGGCTTCATCCCAGGTGACGGGCTTGAACTCGCCATTCGGCTGGCGGACGAGGGGCTTCGTAAGACGGTCGTTGTGATTCACGAACTCGAAGGCGTAACGGCCCTTGATGCAAAGAAAGTCGCCGTTAATCCCGCTCTTGTCGCGATTATCGCCGCGGACGATCTCCATGCCGTCGTTGGCGCGGCGGACGCCCAGGGTCGTCCTGCAGCCGTCGCCGCAATGCGTGCAGACAGTGCCGACGTGCGACATCTCCCAGGGGCGCGTCTTGTAGCGGTAAGCGCCGGAGGTGAGCGCACCGACGGGGCAGATGTCGATGCACATGCCGCACTCTTCGCACTCCAGGTGATCTTCCTTGTTGGGCACGATTAGCTGAGACGAGTTGCGATTGGCGATGCCGAGAGCCCAGACATCCATGCCTTCGCCGCAGACGCGGACGCAGCGGTAGCACATGATGCAGCGCGGGCGATCGAAGTAGACCACGGGCGACCACTGCTGCTCGTCGCGATGGTTCTTGATGTCGACCAGTTTCGACTCGTGCGCGCCGTAGCGGAAGGTCATGTCCTGCAGCTCGCACTCTCCGCCGGCATCGCAGACGGGGCAATCGAGTGGGTGATTCGCGAGCACCAGCTCCAGCATGGCCTTACGCGCCTGCGCGATCTCGGCGCTTTCGCTGGTGACCACCATGCCTTCCGCGACCGGCGTAGTACAGGCGGTCTGGAGCTTAGGAACCTTCTCGATGCGGACGAGGCACATGCGGCAGGCGGCCTGCAGAGAGAGACCGGGGTAGTAGCAGAAGGCGGGAATCTCGATGCCATGTGCGCGACAGGCTTCAATGAGGAGCGTGCCTGCGGGAGCGGTGAGCTTTTTGCCGTCAACAGTGAAAGTAACGTCAGCCATTCAAATCCTTCAAACCAGCGCGGGTTCGGGCTCCGCGGTGCGATGATACGGGCAGCCGCGGCCCTCTAGGTGATCCTCGAATTCTTTACGAAACTTTTTGACGAAGGCGATGGTAGGCATCGCGGCCGCGTCGCCGAGCGGGCAGAAGGTGCGGCCCAGCATGTTCTCGGCGAGATAGCGGATGTTGTCGATGTCCTTGTCAGCACCGCCGCCCGCGTGCAGGCGGGTCAGCGATTTCTTGAGCCAGTCGGTGCCCTCCCGGCACGGGATGCACCAGCCGCAGCTCTCGTGCTGATAGAACTTCATGGTGCGCAGGGCGAACTCAACCATGCAGGCGGTCTCGTCGAGGACAACCACGCCGCCGGAGCCGAGCATGGAGCCGGCTTTGCCCACCTGATCGAAGTCCATGCCGATGTCGATCTCCTCGGGGAGCAGGACGGGCGTGGACGATCCGCCGGGCACGACGGCTTTGAGCTTCTTGCCGTTGGGAATCCCGCCGCCGACCTCATAGATCATCTTTTTGAGGTTGTAGCCCATGGGCAGCTCGTAGACGCCGGGGCGCTCCAGATGACCGCTGAGGCAGAACAGGCGCGTGCCGCCATTGCGCTCGGTACCGAGCTTCGCGTATTCGCCCGCACCGATGCGGAAGATGTGCGGGACAGTGGCGATGGTTTCGGCATTGTTGATGATGGTGGGGCCGCCGTAGAGACCCACCACCGCAGGAAATGGCGGACGAATGCGCGGGATGCCGCGCTTGCCTTCGAGCGACTCCATCAGGGCAGATTCTTCGCCAACCTCGTAAGCGCCCGCGCCGGTCTGCACGACGACGTCGAGGTCGAAGTCGGAGCCGAAGATCTTCTTGCCAAGGAAACCCTTCGCGTAGGCGTCGGCGACCGCCTTCTCCATGATCTCGATGAGATAGCGATACTCGCCGCGCAAATAGATGAAGCCCATCTTCGCCTGAATGGCGAGCGCGGCGATGATGACGCCTTCAATGACAGCATGGGGATCGTACTCGAAGATCAGGCGGTCCTTGCAGGTGCCGGGTTCCGACTCGTCGCCGTTGACGAGGACGTATTTCGGCTTGGGAGCTTGCCTCGGCACGAACGACCACTTCAAGCCGGTAGGAAAACCTGCCCCTCCGCGTCCGCGAAGGTTGGAGGTTTTCATCTCGGCGATGATCGCGTCCGGGCCAAGCTCCAGCGCCTTGCGGGCGGATTCGTAACCCTGGAGTTCGATGTATTTGTCGATATTGGTTGCGCCTTTACCGAAACGGTATGAAACCAGAGGCACGCAGTCGGGATGAGTGGCGAGCGTGGCCATTACTTCCCTCCCCCTTTCTGCGATCCGTTTTGCGCTTTGGCGCGGTAATCGGCGAGAACCTGATCCATCGACTCGGGCGTCAGATTCTCGTGGAAGGCATAGTTGACCTGCGCGGCGGGCGCCCAGGAACAGGCGCCAATACACTCGACTTCTTCGAGGGAGAAGACACCGTCGGGCGTGACACCCTTGTTCGGGATGCCGAGCTTCTTTTTGCAGTGCTCCAGGATTTCGTTGCCACCGCGCAGCATGCAGCTGATGTTGGTGCAGACCTGGACGTGATATTTGCCGGCGGGCTTGGTGCGGAGCAGCGAGTAGTAGCTGACCACGTTGCGCACATCGAGCTCGGTGATGCCGAGGCGCGCGGCCGCTTCCGCGACCACAGCATCGGAGACGTAGCCGATCTCGTCCTGCGCGTAGAGGAGCATGGGGACGAGAGCCGAGCGTTTGACCGGGTACAGCGTGACCAGGCGATCAAAGCGCGCGGCCAGATCGGGCGAGAAGATGGTTCCGGGTTGGGCGGGGTGTGTGCTCATCGTTCGTCTCTCGCCGGATTTGCAGATGCGTTCATCAGAGAGGCGACCAGATCGATGGCGGCATGGTCGAGCTCCAGCACTTTGCCGTCGAGAACAACGCGGCCTTCGGGCAGGAGTGCCAGGCTGCCCTGCGTGACGATGGATTCTCCGCGACGCAGCAGCCAACTCCCTGCTCCGGCTTCGTGATCGCAGTTCATCACGAGCCGAGCCGCGCCGGCCGCCACACGGATCGTTTTGTCGGTTGCCTCGATCTCCGGAGCGGATCCGGCATTCACCGAGGCGGCCGCGGCATAAGCGCGGATGAGAGAGCCGAACGACAGCCATAGTTCAGCGCACAGCATGGTTTCCTCTGCCGCCACGGCGCTCACCGGTCAATCTCCCCGAGCACAATATCGATAGAGCCGATGACGGCGACGACGTCGGCGATGAGGCGGCCCACGCACATGGTCTCCAGGGCCTGGAGCGTGGCGAACGACGGGTTGCGCATGTGCACGCGGTACGGCTTGGCGGTGCCGTCGGAGACCGCGTAGTAGCCCATTTCCCCGCGCGGCGACTCGACAGCCTGATAGACTTCACCCGTCGGCACCTGAAAGCCTTCCGTCACAATCTTAAAGTGATAGATGAGGGCTTCCATCTGCGTCTTCATCTTCTCGCGGTCGGGCAGGACAACATGCGGCGCGTCGGCCTTAATGGGACCAGAGGGCATGCCATCGAGGGCCTGCTGACAAATCTTCACCGACTCGCGCATCTCCTGGAGACGCACCACGTAGCGCGCCCAGACGTCGCCGTCGCTCGAAACCGGGACCTGGAACTGGAACTTCTCGTAGCTCGAATATGGCATGTCGCGGCGGAGATCCCAGTCGACGCCGCTGGCGCGGAGGGGCGGTCCGGTGACGCCGAGCGAAATCGCGTCCTCGGCACTGAGATAACCGACACCCTTGAGGCGATTGACGAAGATGGGATTGCCGGTGAGCAGGTTCTCGTACTCGTCGATTTTTTCCGGCAGGACTTTAAGGAGAGCCTGGACGGAATCGAAGAAATCCAGCGGTGGATCCAGCGCAAGGCCTCCGATGCGGAAGTAGGAAGTCATCATGCGCTGGCCGGAGACGTGCTCGAAGATGCGGAGGATTTCTTCGCGCTCGCGGAAGGTATAGAGGAAGACGGTGAGCGCGCCGATGTCCATGGCATGCGTGCCCAGCCAGACCAGATGCGAATTGAGGCGGGTGAGCTCGTTGAGCAGGACGCGCATCCACTGTGCGCGCTCGGGAATCTCGATCTGGAGCAGTTTTTCCCCGGCGAGGCAGTAGCACAGATTGTTCGTCAGCGGGCACAGGTAGTCGATGCGGTCCGTGAGCGGGACCGCCTGCTGCCAGAATTTCGCCTCGCAGGTTTTCTCAATACCCGTGTGCAGATAACCGATGTCGGGGACACACTTCACGACGGTTTCACCGTCGATTTCGAGGACCACCCGCAATACGCCGTGCGTGGAAGGATGCTGCGGCCCCATGTTGAGGACCATGGTGCGATCCTTCGCGCCTTCTTCGGGACGCGGCTGCACCAGAGTGGCGGTCTCGACGAAGCCGGGGATCTCCGGGGCGTGGGGATTCTCTGGCATCAGCGATAGCCCTCCACGGGATAATCCTTGCGCAGCGGGTGGCCTTCCCACTCTTCGGGCATCATGATGCGGCGCAGCCCCGGATGGCCGTTGAAGCGAACGCCGAAAAGATCCCAGACCTCGCGCTCATAGAAGTTTGCCGCAGGCCATACCGCAGTGATGCTGTCGATGGAAGGATCGATGCTGCCCACCATGGCATGCAGGCGGACGCGCTCTTTCATCTTGTGTGACAGGATGTGATAGGTGACCTGAAAGCGCGGCTCGACGGGATACCAGTCCACGCAGGTGACATCTTCGAGGAAGTTGTAACCCGCCTGGCGCAGGATGCGACAGGCGGCGCGGATCTGCTCGGCGGCAATGACGAGGGTGAGCTCGCCGCGATCGAATTTCGCGTTGACGATGGCCTCAGGCAACGCGGCGCGCAGCGCCTGGATGGCAACATTTCCGCTCAGCCCCTCAAAAACCGCGTCTTTGGTCAGCAGCGTTTCCGTCATCGATTTCCCGCACGGCAAGTTCGGTTGTTGTCTGCTCCAGGCAGCATGCCCTGAGCTCTGCGTTTACAGGTCTGCTTTGTCCGAGGCCCAGTCGAGAATGCCCTTCTTCCACACGTAGAAGACGCCGACGACCACAAATCCCAGGTAGACCACCATCTCCCAGAAACCGAAGAGCCGCGAACCGGTGATGACGGGCAACCGCTTATAAATGACGGCCCATGGAATCATGAAGACGGCTTCCACGTCGAAGAGGATGAAGAGCATGGCCACCATATAAAAGCGGACGGAGAAACGTCCGCGGGCATCGCCCTCAGCGGGGATGCCGCACTCGTAGGCCTCGAGCTTGTCTTTGAGATTGCGATGGCGGCCGATAAACCAGGACATCGCCACCATCCCACAGGTCATCAGGCCGACAATCCCGACCTGCATCAGCAGCGGGATGTAATTCCAGATGTACGGATGGCTGTAAGGACTCTGCATTGACCGTGCTCGTGGAAACAGCAGAGGATGCTGATCGCCCGCTGCCCTCATTTCGAGACTAAGTCTGCGGTTGTCAAGAGTCAAGTTACGGACGCGCTGGAATCAATGGCTTGCAGCGCCGAAGCGTGCCACGAGCAGCGCACTGCATTCAGAGATGGAGAAAGTAAAACTACCCTGGTCAGCGCGAAGTCAGGGCAGCTCGCTTTTGCAGTCCTGCTTGTGGTGTTTCGATGAATCATCTAGAATCAATCCAGATGAAAGGGGTAGCCATGAGAACAGTAGGACTGTTCGAGGCGAAGCAGCGCCTCTCCGAGCTTGTCGACGAAGCGGCACGGGGACAAACCGTCGGCATCTCGCGCCGAGGCACACTGACGGCAATCCTGGCTCCGGCTCCGCGTGCGCCTCAGCGACCGCTCGATGAGGTGTTTACATCCCTCCGCGGCAGTCTGTCTTTGGGCCGCGGCGTCACCATGAAGGACCTGATCGAGGACGGCAGACGGCTGTGACTGGGTTCGTTCTCGATGCGTCTGCCGCGCTGGGTTGGCTCGTCGATAATCCTCCGTCCGCGTACGCGATGCGTATTCAGCGCCGGATGGTCGATGGAGCGCGGCCAGTTGTACCCATCCACTGGCGGCTGGAAATCGCTAATGCGGTCCTCTCGGCGGCGCGCCGGAAGTCTTTGCGGCGCCAGGCATCCGATGTTATCGGCGACATCTCAGCTCTCATGCCGTTCATTGAGCAGGACGTCTCGCCGGACGACCTCGGCACGCTCGTCAGCCTGGGCCAGCGGCTACAGCTCACTGCCTGCGATGCCGCGTACATCGCGCTGGCTGTTCGGCGAGGGCTGGCCCTGGCTACGGAGGATAAGGCGATGCTGGCGGCTGCCCGCACCCTGAAAATCGTCGTCCTGAGCTGATGCGCTGGCGACCTGCTGCTACGCGCGCGGGCCGGCCTGACGGATTGCGTCGGGAACGTCGAATTGAGCGAAGTTCTCCACGAACTTGGCAGCCAGCAGGCGCGCCTGCGCGTCGTAGGCGGCTTTGTCCGACCAGACGTTGCGAGGATTCAGGACTTCCGCGGGCACGTCGGGGCACGCCACAGGAATGCTCAGCCCGAAAGCATCCTCGACGACAAACTTCTCCTTCGCCAGGCGGCCGTCGAGGGCGGCGTGAACCATGGCGCGGGTGTAGCGGAGGCTCATGCGCTTCCCTGCTCCGAAGGCGCCGCCGGACCAGCCCGTGTTCACCAGCCAGCAGGTGGCCTGATGCTCGCGCAGGCGGCGGCCCAGCATCTCCGCGTAGATCCTGGGGGCAAGCGGCAGGAACGGCGAACCGAAGCAGGTAGAGAACTCCGGAACAGGCTCGCTGCCGAGGCCAGCTTCAGTTCCCGCAAGCTTGGCCGTGTAGCCGGAGAGGAAGTGGTACATGGCCTGCTCCGGCGTGAGACGCGAGATGGGCGGCAGCACGCCGAAGGCATCGGCGGTGAGGAAAAGCACGTTGCGCGGGTGTCCGCCAATACCGGGAACGACGGCGTTGGAGATGAACTCGATGGGATAGGCGGCGCGTGTGTTTTCTGTGTAACGGATGTCGGAGTAGTCGGGCTGGCCGGTGCGCGGATCGAGGACGACATTCTCGAGGACGGAGCCGAATCGGATAGCGTTGTAAATCTGCGGTTCTTTTTCCGGGCTCAGGTCCACGCACTTGGCGTAGCAGCCGCCCTCAAAGTTGAAGACGCCATCCTGGCTCCAGCCGTGCTCGTCGTCGCCGATGAGGCGGCGTTCGGGGTCGGCAGAAAGGGTGGTCTTGCCCGTGCCGGAAAGGCCGAAGAAGAGCGCGGTCGTACCATCCGCGCCGAGATTTGCCGAGCAGTGCATGGGGAAGACGTCGCGCTGCGGCAGCAGATAATTCATGACGCCAAAGATGGACTTCTTCATCTCGCCCGCGTATTTCGTGCCGCCAATCAGGATGACCCTGCGGGTGAAATCGGCGAGGATGAAGGTGGAAGAGCGCACGCCATCGCGCTCGGGGATGGCCTCGAATTCGGGCGCTGCGATGATGGTGAATTCGGGTGCATGTGTGGCGAGTTCGTCCGGCGTGAGACGTATGAAGAGTTGCTTCACAAACAGAGCGTGCCAGGAGTATTCGCAGATGATCTGGATGGGCAGCCGGTAAGCTGGGTCGGCACCGGCGGCGAGGTCCATGATGTAGAGATCGCGCTCGCCCATGTGGCGCAACACGCGTTGGAGGAGCGCTTCGAATTTGTCCGGCGGAAAGGGCTGGTTCACCTTGCCCCAGGCGACGCGCGAACGCGTCTCGTCATCCTCCACCGTAAATTTGTCGCGGGGTGAGCGGCCGGTGCGGGCACCGGTGAGCGCGACCAGGGCGCCGTTTGCGGAGAGCCGTCCTTCGCCACGGGCGATCGAGCTTTCCACCAACTGCGGCGTGGAGAGATTGCGATGAGCGTGGGGGCCCTGGGTGAGCCTCTTCAGATCCTGCGCGACGGCGGTGGAGGCCATAAAAGGAGAATCTCCTTCCTGGGGTCAGAAAGAACCCATTATTGTGCCATTTCGATGCTTCGACTGTCAGGGAAAAGAAGGATTCGCCGCGCGAGATGGCGCCGGCGCCGCACCGAGGGTAAAGAGGTCAGACCTGAGGCTGGGCATCTCCCGTAGTGACCAGGTACGGCAGGCGGCTGGTATGGCCGGCCTCGTGGAGCACGGCATCCACATGCGCCAAAACCTCATCCACGGTCATGGTGTACATTTCGCGACCGTTGTCATAGCCGGACTCGATGGCCTGTTTGAGATACCGGCCGGCGGCCTGGGCGGCTAACGCATCCGTGATGACGTGGCCGGTGCGCTGTTTCTGCTCCACCCACGCCACGCAGGGCATGGCGATCCAGACCGGGCGGCCGCTCACATCGAAGCGGATGTCCACCGCGTCGGCGTGACGCGTGGCGATGGCGACGACATTAGCGGTCCAATGGCAGTGCAGCGTCTCGCCGGTCCAGCGGTCAGTGGCATGGAAATCCTCATACATGGCACTTTCAGCGTAGTGCATCGTGCGGGACTTCGACAATGATGGTCGGCGCGGCGGAGCGGCACCTGCGGGTTGCTTGCCCGGTCAGGGCGAAAGAAACATCGGCGGGGAGGGAAACCAGGCCAAATCTTCGTGAAGATTGTGCGTCCAATCATTCTGTTGCGCGCGGACGTCACCCTTTTTCGACCCCAGGAGTTTATTCGTCGTGACCCGTCAATCCTCGTCACCCAGGCAGCGGCGATTTGAAGAAAGGCTTCGCCATCAACAGAAACAACTCGAGCGCTCCATGCTGACAGCGGTGGAGCAGGGCCGCCAAACCGTAGCGGAAGAAACGCTGGATGTTGCCGACCAGGCGGTTTTCTCTTACCAGAAGGAAATGATCTTTAGCCAGGGAACCGAAGGCCACAGCCAGTTGTCGCTGGTGCGGCTGGCGCTGGAGAGGCTGCAGGAGGGGGCGTTCGGTGAATGCCTGCACTGCGGCCGGCCTATCGGCGAAAAGCGGCTGGAGGCCCTGCCCTGGACCCCGTATTGCATCGACTGCCAGGAAAAGGTGGAGAACGGGGAGATTGAGAACGTGGTTCGGGCGGCCTGAAGCTCCACGCATGGTAAACTAAAGGCATCTCGGGCGGAGTGCGCGCGAAACCGTTGCGTGCCCGCAACTTCCCACAAAAAGGGACCTTCAGGAAACTCGGTGGACACGCAAACCCGTCACGCGCTCAAGCAGGACAAGTTCGTAACCGCAACGCAGTCGGGACTGGACTGGCTCGAATCCAACCGTGCCGGCGTGCTCCGCTGGACGATCGCCACGGTAGTTGTGGTCGGTCTGGTGGTCGCCGGTTTTGTCATCTGGCACCAGCGCAGCCAGACCGCGCAGCAACTGCTGTCCCAGGCCATGGACATCTATGCGACGCCGCTGGCGACGCCCGGGGAGCCGGCACCTGCGGGACAGAAGACCTATGCGACGGCAGCGGACCGCGCGGCGGCGGCGTATCCGCTGTTTGAAAAGGCGGCCAACGAATATAGCTGGCTGGGCGCGGGCAAGACGGCCCGTTACTTTGCCGGCGTGATCGCGGTGGACCTGGGCAGGACGGCGCAGGCAGAGAAAGAACTGAAGCGGGCGTCGGATTCGGGCTCCAGCAGCGTGGCTGCTCTGGCAAAGCTGGCCCTGGCCAATCTCTATGCGCAGGACGGGCGTACCTCCCAGGCGGCCACGCTCTATCAGAATCTGATTGCGCACCCCACCAGCACGGTGCCGAAGGGTGCGGCGCAGCTCCAGTTGGCGCAAATGTACGAGACCAGCGATCCGAACGAAGCGAAGCAGATTTACGCGCAGATCGAGGATCAGGACAAGGGCACCGAAGCGGCGCAAATCGCGCAGCAGAAGCTGCAAAAGCTAAAGTAGATTCCTGTTGGACAATGTTCCGCTCTGGCGCATGGAGATGCGCCGAGCGAGAGGGTCTGTGCGGGCGGCGATCTGAAAGCAGCGAGGTCCGAAGCTGAAGCTGCTCCGGATCTCGCCGAGTTATTCTCCTTCAAACCAACCAGACTACTGCTGGCCGTTTTCGTTGGCGCGGATGAAATCCGCCGTGTCCTGGTGGAGCTGTTTCAGCGCCGATGTGGTGACGTAAACCATGTGGCCGGTCTGGAAGAAGTGATACGTGATGTTGGAGTC
>JASHRH010000356.1 GCA_030037475.1 Acidobacteriaceae bacterium | reverse complement strand
CAGCTACAGTCGAACAAATCGGCGAAAGCCGCCGAGCTTTTCGATGCCATCGATACCGTCGATTCCCTCCGTCTCGCCGAGCGCCTCAGCGACGCCGCCTCTCGCCTGAACAAAACCCTGCCCATCCTGCTTGAGATCAAACTCAGCCCCGAACCCACAAAAGCCGGTCTCGATCCCCACGGCCCCGAACTCCCCGCTCTGCTTGAGCGTTTGCCCGATCTGCCGAATCTGCCTCTGCGCGGCCTGATGACCATCGCGCCCTTCGACGAGAATCCCGAGAGCGCCCGCGTCTGCTTCCGTCAGCTGCGCGTCCTGCGGGATGAGCTGGCCCGCCGGCATCCCCGCCTTGACTTTGGCATTTTGTCGATGGGCATGTCCGGCGACTTCGAGATCGCCATCGAGGAAGGTTCCACGCTCGTCCGCATCGGCACCGCGCTCTTCGGCGAGCGACCTCGCCCGGCGCTATGATGGCTCATCTCCGATGCTGAGGGCCCAGGAATGAACTCGCGACAAGTCAGAAGGGCTGCCCGCGAACTCGTGCTGTACCTGCTCGTCTCCTTTGCTACGTGCTTCCTGGTGGAGATTGTCCTTCACCGTCATGACCTCGGCAGCGCGTCCTTCTCGGCCGCGCTCTGGAAGATTTTGCCAACCGCCCTTGCAGCAGCGATCGGGGTCTGGCTGGGCATGGCAGCTTCTCGTCTCGCCCTCGCGCGCAAGAAACCCAAACCGCCGACATGCTGAGCGTCACCGATTCCCGCGATGGCGTCCGCTTCCTGGTTCGCGTCGTCCCCCGCGCCAGCCGAACTGCCATTGCCGGCATCGTGGGCGAGGGTGAACACGCCGCGCTGAAGATTGCACTCCATGCTCCTCCCGTGGAGGGCCGAGCCAACGCCGCGCTGGTCGAGTTCCTCGCCGATCTGCTCCACGTTCGCCGCGCCGACATCGCCATCGCCGGCGGCGAGCACGCCCGCACCAAGACCATCCTCATCCGCGGCCGGAGCGCCGCGGAAATTCGGTCGGCAATCCACGAGTGCCTCAAAACTCCAGTGTGACCCTCGAGACTTGCGCCGTTGCATCGTAGTCGAATAAAGTAGTAAATGTAACTACTTTTTGAGGGGGGAGAAGGCGACCATGGCAACGAGAGAGACCGTTTCTGCTGCGGAAGCCAACCGGCAATTCTCCCGCTTATTGCGCGAAGTGAAGCAGGGAAAGACCTACGTGGTCACCAGCCACGGGCATCCAGTGGCGAAAATCTCGCCTCCCGAGGAACCCGAGCAGGGTTCGGAAGCCGCCTGGCAACGCCTTCTGGATCGCCTAAGCCGCCAGACCGCGACCAACAACGCCGGCCGCTGGACGCGCGATGAACTCTATGAGGATGTTCCTTGAAGGTCGCCCTCGATACCAACATCCTTGCCTGCGCCGAAGGAGTCGACGATTCTGCGGCCATGGCGAAAGCCCTGGATCTCATCCGCAGGATTCCCCGGCACGATCTCGTCCTCCCTGTCCAGGTCCTCGGCGAACTGTTTCTGGTCCTTCTTCGCAAAGGCCGGCGTTCCAGGGAGGAAGCTCGCTCCATCGTTTTGAGCTGGCGAGACGCTGCTCCGGCGCTGGTCGACACGACCCTGGAGATCATGCTTTCTGCGACTGACCTTGTAGTCAGCCACCAGCTCAGCATCTGGGATTCTGTCGTCCTCTCCGCGTCTGCCGATGCGGGCTGCAGTCTGCTGCTCTCCCGGGATTTGCAGGACGGATTTGTCTGCCGGGGAGTCACCGTCGCAGATCCCTTCTCCGCGTCGCCCCATCCGCTGCTCTCGGCCCTGCTCGCCTGATCGCTGACACTGATCACGGGGCATTGATCGCCAGTCCCTAGCTCGCCTTCTTCCTGCGGTGCGCAACCGCCATCGCCCTCTGCGGCGGTTTCTTCGGCGGAGCCTTCTCCTGCTGCGCCATGCTCTTCTTCAGCGCCTCCATCAGGTCGATCACGGGGGCCATCTTCTTCTTCGGCTGCCTGGCCGGAGCCGGCGCCTCGCCCTGCTTGCTCTCGATGAGCTGCTCGACCCGCGCCTCGTACTCGTCCTTGTACTGCTCGGGGTCGAAGTCGCCCGTGAGCTGCTTCATGAACTGCTCGGCCAGCTCCGTTTCCGCTTTCTTTGTCTCCACTTCCGGCTGGTTCTCGAACTCGGCGACGGCGCGAATCTCCTCCGGGTAATACAGCGTGTGCAGCACCAGCCCCTGCTCATAGGGCCGGATCATTGCGATCTGCTCCCTCTGGTGCAGCGTGATCTTCGCGATCGCGCCAACATCCAGGTGCTCCATGCCCCGCCGGATCAATGCATACCCCCGCCGTCCTGCCTCTTCCGCCACGCTGAAGTACGAGGTCTGGAAGTACAGCGGGTCCACCTCCTGGAGCTTCACAAACTGGAGGATCTCCATCGTCTCCGACGACTGTGCCTCCAGTCCCTTCAGCTCCTCATTCGTTACCTGGACGAATTCGTCCTTGCTCACCGGATAGCCCTTCACCAGTTCGCTGCGCTCCACCACGCGCTCGCAATGCGGACAGTAAAGTTGCTGCCGGATTCGTGTCCCACACACCGCATGAACCTGATGGAAGCTGATGTGGTGCTCACGCGCCGCGACATAAAGCCGGATCGGCACCGAGATCAGCCCAAACGAAATGTATCCCTTCCACACCGTCGAAGCCATACGGCAGGTGGGATGCGGCTCAATTGTGCGCTGGTTATTCCGGAACTCTCTGTTCGCCCTTGGTTCCCCGTCCCCTTCCGCTGGCCGTTTTATCGCTGACCGCATCATCACTGGCCGCATCATCACTGGCCGTCCCATCGCTGCCTTACTTCGCCCTCGGATGCGTCCGGTCGTACACCGCCGCCACCTGCCCCACCGTGAGCTGCGTGTACCGCTGCGTGGTCGAGAGCCGCGCGTGCCCCAGCAGCTCCTGGATCGCCCGCAGGTCCGCGCCCTCCTCCAGCATGTGCGTGCCAAAGGCGTGCCGCAGCGTGTGCGGATGCACATCTGCCGGCAATCCGTGCGCCAGTGCGATCTGCTTGACGATCCGCCCCACGCTCCGCGTGGTCAGCCGCCCGTTCCCGCGCAGCCGCGCATTCAGGAACAGTGCCGGTGACGATTTCCCCGCTGCCTTCAGTTTTTTCTCGCGTCCCGGCAGATACGTCCGGATCGCCTGCGCCGCTGCGTCCCCCAGTGGCGCCAGCCGCTGCTTGCGCCCCTTGCCGCGCACCAGGATCGCCTCGTTCGCCCACTGAATGTCGCCGAGGTCGATCCCCACCAGCTCCGCATTGCGGATCCCGCATCCGTACAGCAGCTCGAAGATCGCGCGATCCCGCTCCGGCCACGCCGCAACCTCATCGTCCGCGCTCTCCACCACGCGATTCATTTCCTCGATGGTCGGCACGCGCGGCAGATGCTTCGGCAGCCTGGGCGTCGAGACCAGCGCCGCCGGGCTCTGCTCCACCACTCCCTGCCGCGCCAGCCATTTGAACCACGACCGGATGGCCGCCAGCGCCCGCGCCACCGACGCCTTGCCCAGCCCGCGCCCATACAGCTCGCCCAGATACGCGCGAATCTGCGGATGCTCGATCTTCGCAGTCGCCAGCCGCGTCCCGTATTGCTTCGCCAGAAACTCCGCAAACCCATGCAGCTCGCGCGCGTACGCCCGCACCGTATGCGGGCTGGCGTTCCGCTCGCCAGCGAGCATGGCGAGGAACTCCTCCACCCGCCGCCCCGACTCGGATTTTTCCTGCCTCGCCATCCCTGCTCTCGCCACAGTCACCCGCTAACTTGCTAACTTGCCAGCCAGCTAACTCGCTATCTTGCTAACTCGCTAACCGCTTTTTAGCTGGTCGGCTTTCAGCCGGCCCCGCGGATGATGCTCCCGATGTACTTCCTTCAGCCGTCCCAGCGCCAGATGCGTGTACACCTGCGTCGTCGCAATATCTGCATGGCCCAATAA
>JASHRH010000355.1 GCA_030037475.1 Acidobacteriaceae bacterium | reverse complement strand
GACGGGATCAAAGCCGGAAGAAGTTCTGACGGAAGTTCGCGCGCTGCTGGAAAATCTGGCCGTCCAGCCAGCCACAGTCTGATGAGTTTCCTGGGGCGGCTCGCTCCCTCCGCCGAGGCTTTTCTGACTACTGAACTACTAACTACCGATCACTGCTTTTCAGAACCACTTCCCCAGCTCCCCAAAGCTCGCCACTTCCAGCAGGTTTTGCCCCTCCGGTGCCGGGTCCAGCGTCTCGTGCTCCAGCACCCACGTGTACGGGTGGTGGATATACACCGCATGGAGTCCGCAGGCCAGCGCCGGATTGATATCCGACCGCGGACTGTTCCCGATCATCCACGTCGTATGCCTCGCCAGCATGTACTTCACGCACAGGGCGTGGTATGCCTCCGGATCCTTCTCCCGCGGCACTTCCACGCCAAAGAAATGCTGCGCCAGCCCTGACCGCGCCAGCTTGTCGGCCTGCTCTTCCTCGTTTCCCTTCGTAACAAGAATCAGGGTATGCCGCGCGGCGAGCGCCGGCAGCGTCTCCGCCACGCCTTCCAGCAGGTCGATCTCCTGGTCGGCAATGGTCTGCGCAAAGCTCATGATCCGCTCGTGCTTCTCCGGCGTGACCGGCTCCGTCGTCAGCCGCTCGTAACAGGTCACCAGCGCGCGGCGGAAGCTGGTCAGCCCATACCCATGATGCCGGACGTTCTCCCGCTCCACCTGGTTCAGCTTCTCGCGCACCTGCTCGCGCGTGTAGTCCCTGTGGTCCAGCCATGAAATGAAAGCCGCAATGGCCCGCTCGAAGTAGATATTGTTTTCCCACAGGGTGTCGTCGGCATCGATCAGCAGCGTCTGTCCCGGTGCAAAGCGCGATGTTCGTTCCTCGCTCATCCTCTTCGCAGCCTAACAGCAGCGCCTTGTGCGCCGCTTCTCCGGATTCGCCGGGAATTTACCAGGCCGCCGGCGCAACATTTGGGGCAAAAAGCGGGTCTAAGCAGTTGACTCTTCGGCCGCTCCCTCGTCAGCAGCGGCCTGATCGCGCAAAGAAATCGACGGCAAGTCTGGTCCGGAGCCGAACCCCTTCGATGCGATTGCGAACCAAGCTGGGTATCCTGCTGGCGGCAGCCCTCTTTGCTCTTTCCGCCTGCGCCGTCGCGCGCGCGGACGCCGCTTTGCTCCTGGAAGAACCCTTTGGCGATTTTGGCGCGATGAATCCCACCGGCCACTCCGCCGTCTATCTCAACCGCGTCTGCGCCGACTCGCCCACCCGCCTCCGCCTCTGCCGCCCCGGCGAAATTGGCGTCGTCATCAGCCGCTACCACCGCATCGACGGATACGACTGGCTCGCCATTCCCCTCATCCCGTATCTTTACGCCGTCGAGAACGTCGACGACATTCCCTCCACGGCGACCGCGCGCCTCGAACGCAACTTACGCGAACGCTATCGCGCGAAGCACCTTGAGTCGATCGTTCCCGACGACCCAAAAACCGAAATCCCCGGCGGCGACTGGATCGAGCTGGTCGGCGCTTCCTACGACCGGCGCATCTGGGGCTTTGAAGTCGCCACGACCGAGCAGCAGGATCTGGCCTTCATCCGCCGCTTCAATCACCGCCGCAACATCTCCCATTTCAATCTCTTCTTCAATAACTGCGCCGATTTCGCGCAAAAGGTCGTCAACTTCTATTACCCGCACGCCATCCGCCGCAATTTCATCGCCGATGTGGGCCTCATGACCCCCAAGCAGGCCGCCAAATCGCTGGTCGGGTACAGCCGCCATCACCGGCAGGACGACCTGCGCACCTTCGTCATCCCCCAGGTTCCCGGCACCATCTCGCGCAGCCGGCCTGTCGACGGCGTCATCGAATCCCTGGTCAAATCCAAAAAGTACGTGGTGCCCCTCGCCGTGCTCAATCCTTACGTCGCCGGCACGCTGGTCGCCGTCTGGCTCGGCGATGGCCGCTTCCATCCCAACCCCCACGCCCAGGTCTATAACCCGCTGGTGGACTGGGAGCCCTGCGCGCCGGACCTGAGAACGGTTCCGAGGCCGGAACCCGACGTCTCCGCCGCCTCCCAGGACGCGCCCGTCGCCACGCAAACGGATTCTCCGGCGATCGCCAATCAGCGTTGACCAATTCCGGACAGTCGCCGTTTTACCCTCCCGGAAGCAACTGAAAACGCATGGAGAAGGGAAAAATGCGCAGGTCCGCCGGCCTGACCATCTTTTTTCAGCCGTAAGCCTATAGAAATTCAGCAAATTTCGCGCGAATCGCGGCTCTGCCGCATCCAATCGGCGTTACCCTCAGGAAAGCGCACGGTTGCGCACGAAAGGATGCCTCTCCCAATGAAGAATTCCCTGCGATTGCTGGTTCTTTCCGGAACATTAGCCCTGCTGGCCTCGCCGGCATTTGCCGAAGGTCCCGGCGGCAACAATCCGCCTCCGAGCAGCACGAATTCCACCAGCACCAGCTCGGGAAGCACGGTCAGCACGATCATTACCACGGTCGAGTCGGTCCTGGGGGCCGTTGGCCTCTAAGGCAGTAAGACATGCCCCACGAGCTCCGGCTCCCATCCAGCAGCCGGAGTTCGTGAGGGCGAGAATTCCTCGGCTCGAGCAGGCGCATGAAGTTGACAACGCAGGATGATGTGTTGTGGGCCGCGGATTTCCTTGCTCCGGTGGTCGTTTTGCTGCTTCTTCTCTGGCGTCGCCTCTGCAAACAGGTTCCAGCCTTTACCTGCTGGATAGCATTTGAGGCGGCCTTCCCAATCATTATGTTCGCCCTGTACATGGGTGGGGCCAGCAAGTGGTACGCCCGCGTCTATTGGGGCAGCCTTTGGCCAGCCGCCGCACTTCAGATCGCGTTTGCCCTTGAGATTGCTCGCATTATTCTCCGTCCCGCCGGAACCTGGGGACGGGGCGCTCGCGGACTGTTCGTCGCCGTCGGCCTGGGTTGGGCCGCACTCGCCGCCCTGCTGACCTGGTGGATCACCCCTCCTTCTGGCATCTATACTGCCTGGGATCTTCGGGCGGACCTCTTTGTCAGTCTGGTAGTCTGCGAACTCCTTGTGTCGATCACGGTGATCGCCAACTGGCTTCGGCTGGCCCGGCACGGTCCCGTCCTGGCCATCGTAGAGGCCATGACCGCGTGGAGCGCCGTGACGC
>JASHRH010000036.1 GCA_030037475.1 Acidobacteriaceae bacterium | reverse complement strand
TTGTGCTTGCAGCGATTCGTGAACTAAACGGTGAGGCAATGCCCGATGCGCGTGCTCGACCCAGAGCATCACGCACCGCCGCGCCAACAGCTCGGTGCCCGCCGCGCCGCAGCCGCGCAACCAAGCCCGGTGGTATCGGCATCGTTCTCGATGGCGCCAGGAATTGCCGTGCATTGGAATCCGCACTCGGTTTCAGTCGCAGATCGCGATCCGGCGTGAAGATGGGCTTCAACGCAGAGTACGCAAACGGCAACGACGCTTCAGTTCTCCGCTGCGGCAGACGCGTCGGGTGCGCCCAGACCAAGCCGGCAAGGAGCGCGGCGCAGCGCGCGTCGTCGAAGGCGGGCGGGCCTTCCAGGAACGCTGCGACATCAGAGAAGCGCGCTGGAGACGCGCCGGCGAATGGCTTGTCGTCCAGCCCGCGTAATGCTTGTTCGATCACTCGGCGCTCCAGTACCGCGATCATGTTCTGAATAAGGCTGCCGCCACCCCAGACAACATCGGGCGGTTTATTATCGGCCCAGGACCGAAGCGGGCTGCCGCGGATGAACGTCTTTTCATCCACTGGCGCAAAGTGCGCTGCCATGGGCGGAGCAGATTTCGGTCTCGCGGCCTGGCTTGCATCGCTTTCGCTTGAGGTGGCTTTGCTTTTCAGCTCGGTTGCGTCGCTCGTCGCACCTTCACCGTCACCCTCGCCGTAAGACCAGTCTGGAGCGGCCTCTGTTTCCGCCTTGTCGTCTTTTGACGTTTGACCTAGGCTTGCGAGCGCCGCAGCCACCCGAAATTCGGCGCTCTCGTCGTCTGCTTCCGAAACCCATCTTTTGCTCAACCTCGGCGGTGGCCGCCGAACTTTCTCGCGCCCCTCGCTGGTCGTTACCAACCAGGACACCACACCGCCGAGCGCCATCAACGCGCCTTGTAGGCCATTACGCATGTCCGGCGACGTGACGCGCCGTTTGTTCCGCATGCCGAGCGCCATCAACGCGCCTTGTAGGCCATTACGCTCGGGCTCTCTCCTCGTCACTTCAAAAAGTGCGTCATCAAGTCGTCGAACCGCTGCGCGCGCACGCAATGGAGCATTCTTTTCATGTGACAGACGTCGCACGCGTGCGAGCCAATCACCGACATCCAGATCAGCAATGAGATCATTGTGCGGCCAATCCGGCGGACGGAATCGGCCGAGTGGAGTTGCCTGGTACGGCATCTTTGCGTCAGGCTGGATCAACGAATAACGCTCGAATTCCGCGATGCCGCGCGACACCTCGAGTCGGGCAATCGCACGAGCGGCATCCAAACCGGTCCGGGCAGTCAAGCGACCGAGAGTCAGACGCCCTTCAGCAAACAGAGCTCCGATCTCAACGAGACTGATCGGCTTGACCCAAAGTGGAGTCCATATTTCGCCACGGGGAACATTGGGATCTTCTGTGGATAGAGAGCCTGCGCCTGCGCTGCTCGGCTCAAAGGTGAACGGAAAGGCGGCGCGTCCCGGCGCTCCCATACCCCAGCGGCGAGTCAGAGCACCCGCGAAAAGGAGGGTGCCCTCCAGCATCAGCAGCACGTCCCATCGATTGAGCGCATTCCACCCTTCGTAACGAGTCGATGCATTTACGCCGCCTTGCCCTGGCTCGAACTGACCGACCGCGCCTGTTTTCTCAAGTGGTTGTACAGTTGCAAAGATCGACGCTTCCAATTCGCCGCGGGCGGATGTCTTCGGCGCCCCCGTATCGAAATCAAACAACGCATCAAGCGCCTCGACGAAATTTACGCCGAAATCCCGGCTTCCATCGTTCCCGCCGGAGCCGAGCAGCGGCGCTGCCCGCTCGTCCTCGGTGAGTACGAAGCATGCATCGATAAAATCAAGATGATGAACCTCGGCATTAGATCGAAGGCTTGGAAGTAGAATGCTTTTGGTCGCCTCTGCCTGCTTGGTCAGGGCTTTCCGTCTTTCGCCCGCCTCGACCTTCGCCGCACCAGCCTTCTTCTTCTCCTCTTCGCCCGCTGCTTTGGCAGCCGCTCGCAGCTTGTCGTAGCGAACAAGCATCGGCTCCCGTCGAAGTGCTGCGATGACCAGCCTTATAGTACCGAAACGCGCTGAACGACTTTCCTCAATCGCCTTCACGAGGTTTGCACCGGTCCGGTTTGAGTCTGCTCCAGCATCGCCTTCCAGAAATCCGGCACGGCCATTCCATGGCGCTATGATCGGCGACGGCACGTAATCCTCCAATAAAAAGCGTAGTAGCGCGTCGCGGTCGAGCCGAGTTTTGAGATGGAAGTGCTCGCTCTCCCACCATCCGCGCGCAGCGGGATCGGCCGCTTCGCCTTTGACATTGTTTGCTTTGGTCGCCAGCAGCCGGAGCACGCCGAGCGCCTTCAGATAGCTCGCAAGCGGCGTCGGCGCGCAGCCATCGAGCCTATGAGTGTGAAGCTCAGTCATAGCTACCTTTACGTTCTCGTGCCGAAGCGCGCCGATCCGCAGTTGCTAACAATGCTTCGAACCAAGCGAGCTTAAACGGCCCGTAGCGATCAAGTAGCGCACGGGTGCGTTCCGTCCAACTTGCGCCAGTGATTTGATCCTCGCCAAGCTCCATAAGCGAGAGGACGAGCCGGCCACCCGGCCAAATCTCGCCGTTGCCGAGATCGACCGCGGGCAGCTTGTCGCCCGCCCAAATACCGCGTGCGAAACGCTCTCCGATCTGCTCGCCTTTCGGTGGCAGCTCAGTGGGCATGGCGCGCAATGACATGCGCACTTTCCCATGATGTGATGCAATCACATACGCGATGAAATCGGCGCGACGCTGCCAATCGTCGTTCGCCAAATAGGCAAGCGCCGAGGCAAGCTCGTGTCGAAAGTAGCGGCGGGAGTGGCGCAAGTGTTCTTTCTCAGTCTTTGCGAGAAGCACGCCGTCGTATTGAGCGGGCTCGCGCAGCCCACGCCGCATAGTATCCTGGAACACTTCGTGCGCTTTGCCGAGATCATGCCAGCGTGCAGCGCGCAGCATCGCATCGGTGTCCTTGGGCTGCAGGCCTAGAAAATTGCACAGCGCCCGCGCTTCTGCGACGACATGCTCCGTGTGCGCCGCCAGGGTCACGACCAGTGGGAAACCGTCCGATTCGGCATCGCCGTCCAACTGATCGGTGTCCCTCGCACCAGGCGGCGCTGCCTCGATCATCGCGACCGGCGCGCGAGCCGCTTCACCAACAAAGCCGAGAGCCGGATCATAGCCACCGGCGACGATATCCACGAGAAGTGTAAGGCCCGGCCAAGGCGAACCATCGAGCGGCTGCCATCCCGGTGGTGCGCCTCCACGTGTCCGCTCGCCTTTCCGCCATTGCGGGTCGGGCGCATAGGCTCGCTGCTTGCGCTCGCGAAGAGCGATTATCCACTTTCTAGCTCTGTCGATCGAGACAGCGCACAATTCTTCACGGAACGGTTGCGCCGGTTCCGCCGGCGTAGCGCTTATAAGCGCTTCGATGTCTCTCCAGAAAACACGGACATCCGTATCAACCGCATCGCGGACGTAGGGCGAAATGTCAACATCAAAGCCCGTTAGATCGGGATCAGTATCGAAGAGATCAGTGAGGTCCTTCTTGCGAATGACGCGGCGCGATGGCGTCGGTTTACCGGGATCACGAAGATATACCGGCGCAACGTCATCAAGAGCGGCGAGGCAAGCCCGAGACTCTTCAAGCTCATCAACCTCATAGGGGGCGGTTAGCTCCGGCGGCAGATCGATCCACTGCACCGCCGCGCCTCCCCCCTCGTTCCGTTCGCCATAGCGATTGGCTCGTCCGAAACGCTGCACAAGCGAGGACCAAGGCGCGAGTTCAGTGAAGAGAACGGCCGACGAGAGATCAATACCTGCCTCGACGGCCTGCGTCGCAACGACGATGCGATCCTCCGCCATCCGCAGCCGTTCCATCTGTGCGTGGCGGTCACGGAGCCGAAAGCGAGAATGCACGAGAACAAGCTTATCCTCGGCGATACCGACCTTCAGGAGAGCGGAATAGAGCTTTTGCGCACGCTCTACCGTATTGAGAACCGCAAGTGAGCGTTGTCCGGGCACGCGGTTATCTCGAAGCGTCTCGGCAAAGGCACGGATATAGGCATCCACTTCCGCCTTCTTCGCGCCAAGCGGCGCGATGGTCGCTTTGGTAAGCGGCTTTTTAGCTTCGATCAAACGTCGCACGGCTGGCGAAGACGCATCTGCCGGAACGTCGTCAGGCACCCGTAAGACCTTTCGCGAACCCGTGAAGTCAACGGTGCGCAGCCAATCCGGATCGAGCGTCGCGGAAACCCACAAGCTGTGGGATCGTAATGCTGGTTCTGCGTATTTCAATTCGCGAAAGGCTTGGAGTTGCGTCGAAGTTGGAAGACCGGCCCCCATCAACTGGACTTCATCGAAGACCCACTGCGCGTCATTGTGAAGGAATGCAAACTCGATCGGCCAACGAGTTCGGGCAGCCGCATAGCCGCGCATCAAAGCCCGGGATAGCAGCATGTCTTGCGTGCCAATCAGGATTGCCGGCCGTTCAGGTACGTCGTACCAATTTGGCTGATCCGAGCGAGATTTGGTGCCGCCCATAAGAACGTGTACATCGGCAGGGCTCGGAATATCGTCCCCAATATTTGCTTCCATCAAACGCTCAAGCCAAGAGCCAATGCTGTCCGCTGTCTGCTCCACCAGCGTCCGCATTGGCAAACAGTAAACCAGACGACGTGGCGTCTTTTCAGGCATCATCCGTCGACGCCACAACCATGCGAGCACAATCGCAGCAGTCTTGCCGAGCCCGGTCGGCGCGATCAGCACATCAGGCCACTCATCTTCTGCAAGAGCACGCTGGTACGAGTAGGGACGTTTAATGGTCGCCTGAGAAAAGAAGTTAGCGAACTGCATGGTCTAACTCACGCCTCCACATCTAACCCCAAGTTGTAGCAGACAAAATCGCCCTGGGCCACCTCTAATCGGCTACAACGTGCCTCACGAAAGCCGATTCGCCGTCTTTCTATCAGGACATGAAACTTGATGGTCCATAAAACTAGACGCAACGCCGCTGCCGAGTCAAGCGGCCTCGCAGCGAAAGGTCCCGCTGAGTCAAGCGCCGCGCTGCCGGACAACGCCGAACATGACACCGCCGGGCTGCGCTGGTCGGTTGAGCGTCGCCTCGCCTTCATCGAGGAGCGGCTGTTCTGGGTCGGCGAGGTCAACCGCGCCGACCTCATGCGCCGCTACGGCGTTTCGCTCGGACAGGCTTCGGTCGATATCGCGCGCTATCTCGCGCGCGCCCCCGCAGGCGTCGCCTACGACAAGAAGGCCAAGCGCTACGTCGCCGACGGAAGCTTTCGGCCGCTGCTCGCGCCGCCGGATGCGGCGCGCTTCCTCGGCGAGCTGCGGCTCGTCGAGGCCGGGCTCCTGTCGGTCGAGGACACGCTCATCGGCGCGCCGCCGCGGTTCGACGCCGCGCCGGTGCCGGAGCGCAAGGTCGATCCGTTCGTGCTGCGCGCCGTGCTCGCAGCCATGCGCAAGGCGCTCGCGCTCGACGTCACCTACCAATCGATGAGCCGGCCGGAGCCGATGCGCCGCCTGATCGAGCCGCATGCGCTCGCCTATGACGGCTTCCGCTGGCATGCGCGCGCGTTCGACCGGGAAACCGGCGCGTTCCGCGATTTCGTGCTCGGGCGCATGAGCCGGCCGAAGCTTTCCGCGCCGGCACAGTCACGGCCGCAGGACGACCGCGACTGGCACGCTTTCGTCGCGCTCAAGATCGCGCCGCATCCGCGCTTGACGCCGGCGCAG
>JASHRH010000354.1 GCA_030037475.1 Acidobacteriaceae bacterium | reverse complement strand
CGATTGGGCGTCCACGGGTCGAACTCCCCACTATTATAGAAACGTGCTCCCTGCTCACCCTCGCCGCCGGGTTTCTGAGCTCTGTGCTCTGAGCTCTGCGCTCTTCGTTGCCCTCTGTGCTCTGAGCTCTGTGCTCTGTCTTTCCGGCTGCAACCGCACGCCGCATCCTGGCTCCATCGGCGATCGCGCGCCCAGCTTCGTTATCCACGACGGTCCGCAAACCGTCAGCCTCGATCGGTACCGCGGCAAAATCGTTGTCCTCAATTTCTGGGCCAGTTGGTGCGGTCCCTGCCTTGAGGAATTCCCCTCCCTGATCCAGCTCCAGAAGGATATGCCCAATGTGGTTGTCCTCGCTGTCGCCTTTCAAACCGATGAGCCCTCTTACCGCCAATATCTCGTCGATAACAACCTCAGCGGCATCACGATGATCGATGACGTCACGAACCGCTCCAGTGATGCCTTCGGCACCTATCGTCCGCCGGAGAGCTACATCATCGATCGCAAAGGCGTCATCCGCCGCAAGGTCATCGGCCCCATCAACTGGACCGACCCCGAAATGCTCAACTACCTGAAGAACCTCTGATTCCAGGAGCTCTGCGCGATGAAGAAGCTGAAACAGGATCCGGCCCGCAACCGCTCTGAAACTCTGCTGGAGATGCTCTCCTCCAATGCCGGCCTGGTCGTCGTCGTGCTGTTCGTCTTCGCCTTCATCTTTCAGAACTTCGCCATCCCTTCATCCTCCATGGCCAGCACCCTGCTCGTCGGCGACCACGTCCTGGTCGAACGCGCCAATCTCGCCCCCGCCGCTGCGTGGACGCCGTTTGTCCATTACCGCCAGGTCCACCGCGACGACATCATCGTCTTCTATTCCCCCTTCACAGAAGCCGACGGTCAGCACTAGCCCCTCGTGAAGCGCGTCATCGGCATTCCTGGTGACTGCCTCCACCTCCGCAACGGCATCGTCTACCGCAACGGCGTCGCGCAAAACAAGCCCTTCGCCGCGCGCCCCACTGCTGACAATTTCAACCCCTACACCGATGACTTTCCTGCGGTCCCGCCTTCAACCGACATCGGCGTCACCGCATCGTGGTCGGTTCGGCTTTCGTCCTACCTGCATCATGGCGACATCTGCGTTCCGCCCAACAGCTATTTCGTGATGGGCGACAACCGCCAGGCCAGCTTCGACAGCCGATTCTGGGGCTTCGTTCCCCGCGCGAACATTCTCGGCCGTCCGCTCTTCGTCTATTGGTCGATTCGCATTCCCGAGTTGCCTGACAACGCACCCTTCTCCCAGCAGGCCGCCGTCGCGCGCGACGAATTTCTTCACTTCTTCACCCGCACCCGCTGGTCCCGAACGTTCCACCCTATCCGCTGACACTCGCCGGGGGCCGTTCCGACTTCACCCCTCCGCGTCCTCCGTGCGCTCTGTGGTGAACGCCTCGCACACAATCTCCACACCCCGCCGAAACTCTTCCTCTTCCGGCAGCAGGCTCACCACCAGCCATCCATCTCCGCTGAAACCGAAGAAATAGCCAGGATAGACACTCACACCCCGCTCTACCAGCCGCACCGCCAGGTCCTCATCGTTGCCCAGTGCGGGAACACGAAGCACCGCATACCATCCAGCCTCCACCCTTAGCCTGGAGATCGCTGGATGCGCTTTAATCGCCGCATCTAAGACGCGCAGATTCGCCGCCGTCCGCGCGCAAATCTGCTGTTGCATCGCGCCCGCACTCTCGAGCCACGAGGGCAGCGCACATTGCACTGGCGCATTCATCGAAAGGAACGTGTCCGCGACAATCTCCAGACGATCCAGCGCCTGCGTGAGCCCCGGCTCCGGCCCGAACGCTGCGATCCAGGCCGCTTTCATCTGCGGCAGTGCGGCAATTTTGCTGATCCCGCTCAGCACAAACGTCAGCGCCGGATGCTCACCCGTCGCGAGTGATGCGGGTGCCCCACCCTTGTCGCCCGGTTTGGGCGACAGGGTGGGTCCGGACAGGGCCGGTCCCATCCCATAATCAAGAAACACTTCATCCACCACCAGCGCCAGCCCACGCTCGGCGCAAATCCGTTCCAGTTCCCGTCGTTCGCGCGTCCAGTGGCCAGTGGGGTTGTTGGGATGCACCACCACAATGGCGCGCGTGCGCTTCATGATACGCGCTCGCAGCCCCTCCAGATCGATCTGCCACCCATCGTGATACAGCAGCGGATAAGGCGCCAGCCGCACATCCTCGATCTGCGCCAGAAAATCGAACAGCGGATAACTCGGCTGCGCGATCAGCACCTCGTCGCCCGGATCGCACAACAGCCGAAAGACCCAGCTATACGCTTCGCTGGTGCTGGTGGTCAGAAGGACCTGCTCCGGCGCGACCGGTGCATCGCGCTGGGCATAATACCGGCAGACCGCCTCGCGCGCGCTGCGCATCCCGCGCGGATCCGGATCATAGATCATCGCCCGCGGGTCGCCCAGCGCCGCCAGAATCGCCGCCTCATCGTACCGAAAGCCGCACTGCGTTGGATTCGAAGCGGTCAGATCGATCAGCGGCAACCTGGCCGACCGCCGTTCGCGCACCGCACGCGCCAGCCGCGTCTCCTCCGGATCCCACGCCGTCCTCGCCGAAAATTGCACGTCCCCATCTTTTCACAGGGATTTACTGCTCCCGCAACCTGTAACCTGTAATTTGCATTCAATGTCCATTCGCGCCGTCATCTTCGACTACGGAGAGGTCCTGTGCACGCCGGACCCGGACGCCTGGCACAACCTGCTCACGCTCACTGGTCTCGATGCAGCGGCTTTCGAGCGCTTCTACTGGGAGGACCGCCGCGACTACGACCTCGGCATCCTGGATGCGCGCGGCTACTGGACGCACTTCGCTACCCGTGTCGGCCTCGTCTTCGGTCCCGTCCAGCTCGCGGCCCTGATTGAAAATGATGTACTGCTGTGGACGCACCTTTCCGAACCCATGCTCGCCTGGGCCGCTGCTTTGCAGAAGACCGGCATGGCCACAGCGATTCTCTCGAACATGGTCCCCGAGGTTCTCCGCTGCATGCGCCAGGAGTTCGCATGGCTCCGCCATTTCTCGCAGCTTACCTGGTCCTGCGAACTCGGCATGGTCAAGCCCGATCCGGCGATCTATCTCTACACATGTGAGAAGCTGGGCGTGGACCCAGCTGAAGCGCTCTTTCTGGATGACAAGCCAGGGAATGTGCGGGGTGCCGAGCAGGCTGGCCTGCGCGCGCTCCAGTTCACCTGCATCGAGCAACTCCGCCCCGACCTCGCCACCCGTGGCTGGCTGCAGAACGTGCCTCAGCCTGGCGCGGATGAAGTTTCTCTTCCCGCCTGACCACCGCATCCGGCGACGAGTCGGCTTTCCGAAAGCGTGAGGGTAAAGTATCGGGTCACGTTACTTCTGCGGGAGGGGTCACGTGAACCGACATGGTGGCTAACGAGGGATACGGCGATTCAGTTATAGGTGAATGGAGCTGGAGTTGATAGCGTCCGCTCTGTCCTTCTGTCCATCCAGGCATTGAGGGATCGGCGTGCCCTCTTTAGCTGGCCAGCCGGCCCTTCGTGGCCGTTCTTTCGCCGACTGATCTATTGCCGCTCTACCTGAACTCCTCGCGACCGAGGCAGATATCCCATCCAGCCGCATCCCGCTCCCTCCTTCCCGGAACAGGTCAGCAGGATGGAATCTTCCACAGTACTGGGTTCTTTCTCCGGCATCTCCTTACGGATTTTTCCGCGGCATCTGGGGCAGATGAACTCCAAAACTCGCATCGGGGCCTCGTGGGGATAAGTTTCGCCGTGCGTCAACTTCTGCGGCCCGGGAGCCCGTGCGCATCGATCCAGCTTGAAAACCGGCGATCGCGACGGTTATCAGTTTACACATATATGTCTGGTACCGAACATAACGGCTGCACGAAAGCCAAAATTTCTGTCGAAATCCGGGATGGAATTCCGAGGCACACGCCACGTGCGGCGCTGCCTACCGTCGCGGCGCTGCTGCCGGACGCACTGGCACCTGCTCCACAATTTCTACGCTGAATCCTTCCAGCGCCGGCACTTTCGTCGGCGTGTTGCTCAGCAGGAGGATGCGGTGAATCCCCAGGTCCGCGAGGATCTGCCCACCCAATCCCACCTCGCGCAGAATCCGCTGCTGCCGGTCCTCGTGCCGCTCCCGCGCACGCGCCTCCCGATGGAACAGAATCCGTCCCGGTTCCCCCGCCGCCACCGTGGTCCGTTCGATCTCGAATCCCCGTCCGCCGTTGTGCAGGTAAATCAGCGCGCCGCGGCCTTTCTCTGCGATCATCCGCAGCGATTCCAGCATCGTTTGCTGGCACTCGCACAGCGTGGTTCCAAACACATCGCCAGCCAGGCAATGCGAGTGCACGCGTACGAGAACTGGCTCCGTCCCGCCAGCATCCTGCCGCACATCCCCCATCGTCAGTGCAACATGGCTCTCGCCGCCGATCACTTCGCTTTCATAGGCGATCATGCGGAATTCCCCGAACTCGGTGGGCATCGGCCCTTCGGCGACGCGCACAATGTACCGCTCATGCTGGAGCCGGTACCGGATCAGCTCCGCGACGGTGAGCATCTTCAGCCCATACTCCTCGCAGAACCGTATCAGGTCCGGCACGCGTGCCATCGTGCCATCGTCCTTCATCACCTCGCAGATCACGCCCGCCGGAATTAATCCCGCCAGCCGCGCCAGATCCACCGACGCCTCGGTCTGTCCGGCGCGCACCAGCACGCCGCCTTTACGCGCCCGCAGCGGAAACACATGCCCTGGCCGCGCCAGATCGTGTGCGGTGGACCGCGGGTCGATCGCCACCTGGATCGTGCGGGCGCGGTCGTACGCGGAAATCCCCGTCGTCACGCCCTCGCGCGCTTCAATCGTCTCGGTAAAAGCCGTCCCAAACCGCGAGGAATTCTCTGCTGTCATCGGGCCCAGGCGCAGATAGTCCGCGCGCTCCTCGGTCAGTGCCAGGCAGATCAGACCACGCCCATGCTTCGCCATGAAGTTGATGGCTTCCGGCGTCACGTGCTCCGCGGCCAGTGTCAGGTCGCCTTCGTTCTCGCGGTCCTCGTCGTCGACCACCACGATCATCCGGCCAGCCTGGATCTCCGCGATTGCGCCCGGAACATCCGTCATGGGCCCTTGCTCGTACATAGCCCTATTCTCCGCCAAATACAGCGGGCCGCAACGAAATTCAGATCCAGCCAACTGCTCGCTGGCTGCTGATCACCGAATGAAATACAGAATCGCCTGGTTCGTCGCCAGCGCCGCCACATACGCCAGCACGCTCATGTAGCAAAACTGCAGCAGCAGCCATTTCCAGCTGTTCATCTCCCGCCGCACAATGGCCAGCGTCGACGTGCACTGCAGCGCAAACGCGAAGAACACCACCAGGGCCATTGCGCCGCCCAGGGTCAGATCATGCCGCAGTGCCGCCTGCAGGCCAAGCGACTGCGTCGAAGGATCCGCCCCGTACAGCGTTCCCAGCGTGCCTACAATCACCTCTCGCGCCATCACTGAGGTCAGCAGCCCAATCCCGATCTTCCAGTTGAATCCGAGTGGCCGGATCACCGGCTCGATCCAGTGCCCCACGCGCCCAATCAGGCTCTCACCCAGCGCCGTCCCAGCCGGCAAATGGCTCAGCACCCACAGCACCACGGTCACCGACAGAATCACTGTCCCTGCCTGGCGCAGGAAAATCCTGCCCCGGTCCACCAGCCGCAGACTCAGCGACCGCAGAGTAGGCAGACGGTATTGCGGCAGCTCCAGGATGAAAGGC
>JASHRH010000353.1 GCA_030037475.1 Acidobacteriaceae bacterium | reverse complement strand
GTAGTCGTAGCCGAGGAAGACGCCCTCGGAATAGTGGGCACTGGCCATCTCCTCGGGCGTGGGCGGTGCGGGGTAGTAGCTGTCGTGGACGGGATTCTGCTCCCACGAACGCGCGAGGCTGATGGGCAGATGGCCTTCGGGATCGTGCTCGCCGGTAAGAATTTCGGCGAGCGCGCGGCCGCCTTCCTGCCCGGGATACCAGTTGTGGAGAAGAGCGGGGACCTCGCTGAGCCAGCGGTGCATGTCGACGTTGCCGCCGGCGGTGATGGTGACGATGGTGTGCGGATTGGCGTGCGCGGCGGCTTCGATGAGCTGATCCTGTCCAAAGGGAAGAACGTAAGTGCGGTCGAAGCCCTCGCTTTCTTCTGATGGATCGTAACCGACAGCGACAACGGCGGCATCGGCGAGTGCAGCGATCTTTTTTGCCTCGGGCGTGACCAGATCGCTGACGGCGCGGATGCCGAGGCTGATATGCGGCATGGTGGAGTTCGTCCAGTAGTCGAGCTGGATGGAGGCGAGCTGGCCGGCGGTAAGAGGCGCCTCAGCATAGAGCGAGCCCTGGCCTTCCCGAGAAGGCTGGACGAGAATAGTCTTGCCGTTGACGAGGAGCTTCCAGGCATCCGATCCCTCGGCGTGGACGAGGAAGAGGTAGTCGCCGGTGGAGGTGGGCTGGTACTGCGCGGTGTAGCGGATGCTGTGCTGGTTGGGAGCCGGCCTCGCGCCGCCTGGAAACGCCTGGATGTGCGAGGTGTGGAAGACGCGCGGCGTGCCCTGAAAGTTGGGATTGTCCCAGGATTCAACTCTGACTTCGCTGCCCGTCCAGGGATTGGGATCGGGCTTGCCGGTGGAATTATAGAAGTTGGTCTGCTGGAACATCTCCTGTTCAGTCGGCAGACCGCGAGCGTAGAGGACTTTGACTTTGCCGTCGAGGGCATCGGAAAGGCCGGTCAGGAAGCTGACGGGCGCGTACGCATCGACGTGGGAGCTGCCGCCGCCGCCGGGCTCGGCGGGCCAGGCATCGGGGCCGAGGACGGCGATGGTGTGAATCCTGTTCATGTCCAGCGGGAGCACGTGGCCGTCGTTTTTGAGCAGCGTGATGCTTTCCAACGCTTCCTGGAGGGCAACCTTGCGGCCGAGCTGGCTGTATTTGGGAAGTGAGGGATCGAGCTGATCCTGATTATTGTCGGTGAGGAAGCCGAAGCGGATGGCCTCGCGGAAGATGCGGCGGACTTTCTGGTCGATGGTGGCGACCGAGACCTGGCCCGACTGAATGGCGGGCGTTAGGTTCTGCGGGTTCATGAATTGTCCGCTGGGCATCTCGAGGTCGAGGCCGCCATTGGCCGCGCCGACGGCGGAGTAGGTGGCCCACCAGTCGGACATGACGATACCGTGGAAATGCCAGTCGTTGCGGAGGATATCGATGTTAAGGTGCTTGTTCTCGGTGGAGTGGATGCCGTTGACGAGATTGTAGGAGTCCATGATGGCGCCGACGTGGCCCTGTTTCACCGCGGCTTCAAACGCGGGCAGATAAATTTCGCGCAGGGTGCGCTCATCCATATCCACGCTGAGATTGTGGCGGTTGAACTCCTCGTTGTTGGCGTCGAAGTGCTTGACGGTGGCGATGACGCCCTGGCTCTGCACGCCGAGGATGTAGGGCGCGGCGATCTGGCCGGCAAGGAAAGGGTCTTCGCCAAAGAACTCAAAGTTGCGGCCGCCCATGGCGGCGCGGTAGATGTTGATGCCGGGGCCGAGGAGGAAATTGACGCCGCGAGCGCGGGCGTCGCGGCCGATGGAGACACCCATCTGCTGCGCGAGTGTGGGATCCCAGGAAGCAGCGAGCGCAATGCCGCCGGCGTAGGCCGTATCCGGTCCCCACGTCCGGACGCCTTCGGGACCGTCACTCATTTTGAGGCGTGGGAAGTCGATCGAAGGAACAGCCTTGATGAACATATTGTCCTCGCCGCCGATCAGATCGAGCTTCTGCTGGAGGGTCATCTTCGCGATCATCGCGTCGATCTGGTGCTCGATGGCGGGACTGTCGGGAACGGGGCCGTGGAGTTTGGACACACCGGTCTGCGCGGCGGCGGGCAGCACGGAGAGTGCGCAGACGACGACTGCTGCATTGAGAGCAGAGAGAACGGGACGCAGGGATGGAAGACGCACGAGATCGCTCCTGGACAACGTTACCCAGAGTCGCAGGGACGAAAGCAGTTTGTAAAGCGACGGACAAGTGCTGCGGCGCGGGCGCGACGGTACGGTACAATCGCGCGTGGCATCAACCCCGGAGGGTGAGCGGAGCAAGATGGCGTATTTCCTGGGTGTGGACGCGGGCGGGACGGAGGCGGAGTTTGCGCTGGGCGATGAGACGCGCGAGCTGGGTCGAGCGCGAATGGGCACGCTGAAGCGCATGAAGACCGATGCGGAGACCGCGGAGTCGAACCTGCGCAGCGCGCTGGAAGCGCTGCGCGAGGTAACCGGTGTGGAGTCGCGGGAGGTGACGCGGACGTGCGTGGGCACGGCGGGAGAAACGGTTCCGCTGGTGACGGCATGGCTGGAACAGGCTTTTGCGCGGCACGTAGGCGGGGAGCTGCTGCTGGTCGGCGACGTGGAGATCGCGCTGGACTCGGTCTTTGCGGGCGGGCGCGGCGTGCTGGTGCTCGCCGGAACGGGATCGAACGTGGCGGGACGGACCGCGGCGGGCGAAGTGGTGCGCGCGGGCGGCTGGGGCCCGGCACTGGCGGATCAGGGGTCGGGGCATTTTCTGGGCCTAGAGGGATTGCGGCGGGGATTTCTGGCGCGCGATGAAGGGCAGCCAACGGGACTGCTGGACGCAGCGCGGAAGTTCTGGCGGCTGGGATCGGTGGAGGAGCTGGTGGAATATGCCAACGCCAATCCCGCTCCGGATTATTCGCGGCTCGCGCCGGGAGTGGTTGCGCTGGCGGACGAAGGCGATGCGGTCGCACAGGAGGTAGTGGAGCAGGGCGGGCGCGATCTGGCGATGCTGGGGGGATTGGTGATCGAGCGGATGCGGACGCTGGAGGGTGCGGAGTTCGAGCTTCCGGCCGTAGCGATCGCAGGGAGCATTCTGGAACGCGTGGCTGCCATGCGCGGCGCAATGGTGCGCGCGCTGGAGCAGCGGTATACGGGAATCGCGGTGCTGGAGAAGCCGGCCGATCCGGCGGCGGGCGCGCTGTGGCGGGCGAGGAAAGGATGAAGGCGAGCGAAGGGGCGGTCAGCGAGTGAGCAGGTTAGCGAGAAAGTGTTTGATGGAGGCGTTTTGCGTCTGAGGCAGCGCTGCGTAGAGAATCGACGTGAAGGGAAGGTCCGGATGAAAAAGCTGGCCGTTGTAGTGCTGACGCTGATGGCGGCAGTGGGCGTGATGGCGCAGGAGCCGGCGATTCCATACGCGCCGCCGCGGCCGGCGAACACCCTGGTGATGCTGCCCGACGGATCGACGGTGCACGTGGAACTGGCCACCACGACAGCGCAAATGGACTACGGCCTGATGGGGCGAACCTACCTGGCGCAGGGGCGAGGCATGCTGTTCGTCCACCCGGACGTGGGCGACCATGGGTACTGGATGTACCACTGTAAGATCGCGCTGGACATTATCTGGATGGGCGCGAATCACAACATTGTGGAGATGAGTCCCAACACGCCGCCCTGCCGCGGCAAGGCGGCAACGTGCCCGACGTACGACGGGCACCAGCCGTCGAAGTACGTGATTGAGCTGCCGGCAGGATCGATCGCGCTGCACCACATGAAAGTGGGACAGAGGATCGATTTCAATTTGGGGCAGTAATCGGGGGGCAGTGATCAGGCAGCAGCGCTCCGGCTCCGCGCGACGCTCTCACCGCTTCTTCTTTTTCTGATCCTTTTTTGCCGGTGGCTTCGCAGCCTTCAGTGGCTTTTTCGCCGCAGGTTTCGCGACGACTTTCCCCGCGCGGACAGGTTTCCGCGCCGCGGCCTGCTTTTTCGGCGCGGGCTTCGGAACTGGCCTGGCGGGCTTCTTCGCGGCGGGCGCCGGAGCTTTGGATTTCGCCGCCGGCTTCGGAGTGGATTTCGTCGCGGCTTTTGCGGCCTGCTTCGGTTCGGGCTTTGCCGGCTTGGCGGCGGGTTTCGGCTCGACCTTCGCTACCGATTTTGCCGGCGCCTTCGCGGATGCTTTCAGTTCAGGCTTCGCCGCCGTCTTCGGCTCGGGCCTGGCGCCTTTGGACGCGGGTGGGGCCGCTTCCTTCGCAGCTTTCGCCGGCTTGCCTTTGGCGGCTTTGGGCGCGGGCGGAACCGCGTACTCCGGCTCGCGCTCCTCGTCCCCATCGTGATCCTCGTCGTCGGCGCCGGC
>JASHRH010000352.1 GCA_030037475.1 Acidobacteriaceae bacterium | reverse complement strand
GCGGGGAGTTCGGGGCCGTGGGGATCGAGACCGGCTTTTGTGGGTTCGGGGCTGAGTTTGATCTCAAGCAGGATGGGCAGGGTTTTGTTCAGGCGAGAGGCGGCGTCGCTGAGGCGCTCGGCGAGACGGAGGGAATCGACGGTATCGATGGCATCGAAAAGCTCGGCGGCTTTCGCCGATTTGTTCGACTGTAGCTGTCCAATGAGGTGAATCTCCGCGGCAATGCCCAGTTCGCGCAGGCGCGGGCGTTTGGCTTCGAATTCCTGAACGCGATTCTCGCCAAAGAGCTGGATTCCGGCTCGCGTGGCTTCGGCGATGGAGTCGGCAGGACGGGTCTTGGAGACGGCCATGAGTTGTACTTCGCCGCGGGAGCGGCCGACGCGGCGACAGGCGGCGGCGATGCGGTCCTCAATGCGAGCCAGATTGTCGGCGAAGGAGGTCACGATTCTTATGGTAGCGAGTCAGGGATGAAGCGGTCAGGAGAGAAGCGGTTAGGAATGGAACGGTTAGGAGAGAAGCGGCTGCGAAGAGTGGCCAGCGTCGCGAGTTGGTAGGCTAGAGGCAGGGAGCAAGGATGACATCGATTCAGGCCAATCCCGGGCTGCGGCTTTCGCGGGAAGAGTTGCGGCAGGCGGTCCTGCATCCCGCGCCGCGGGTGGCGGTATTTGACTGCGACGGGACGCTGTGGAGCGGGGATGCGGGGCTGGGGTTCATGACGTGGTCGATGGAAGCGGGGCTGCTGTCGCGCGACGCCAGCGACTGGATCGACGCGCGACACAGGCTCTACCGGCAGGGCGAGGTATCGGAAGAGACCATTTGCGGAGAGATGGTGCAGGTGTACGCAGGGCTGCGCGAGGAGGAGCTGCGACGCGCGGCCGCGCGCTATTTTGCGGCGCATGTGGAAGCACAGATTTTTCCCGAGATGCAGACGCTGGTGGACGAACTGCGCGCGGCGGGTGCAGACATCCGGGCGGTCAGCTCGACGGCCAACTGGGTGATTGAGGAAGGCATGAGGCGGTTTGGGATCGGCGCGGAGTGCGTGCTGGCGGCACAGGTGCGGGTGCAGGATGGGCTGATCACCAGCGACCTGATTGCCGTGCCGACCGACGAGGGCAAAGTCGAGGCGCTGCGGCGGGCAGGCATTCTGGCGCCGGAAGCCGTCTTTGGCAACTCGATTCATGACGCGGCGATGCTGGCGATGGCGGCTCGGCCGTTTCCGGTGAACCCCACGCCGGCGCTGCTGGAAATCGCAGCGCAGCGCAACTGGGCGGTTTATTATCCCGCGGCCGTGCTGGCCGACCACAGCAAATGAAAATCGCATCGCTGCAGCCGAGCGTCAGCATCATTCTGGACCAGCTCGGGCGCACGGATATGCTGGCGGCGTGCACGCGGTGGTGCGTGGCCGCGGTACCGGAGCTGGGCGAGCGCGGGATTACGGTGGTGCGCGATTCGTGGTCAACGAGCGCCGAGGAGCTGCTGGCGGTGCGGCCGGATGTGGCGATTGCGTCGGTGCCGTATCGGAATGAATCGCTGGCGGCGATTCTGAAAGCAGGCTGCCCGGTGCTGGCGCTGGCTCCGCATTCGCTGGCGGACATTGAGCAGGACATTCGGTTGATTGCGGCAGTGGCCGGCGCGGGCGAGCGGGGCGAGGAAGTGATTGCCGAGATGCGGGCAGGGATCGACGAGGTGCGGGCGAAGACGGCGAACATCTCGCGCCGACCGCTGGTGTACTGCGAGGAGTGGGGCAAGCCGCTGATCCATTCCCAGCGTTGGGTGAAGGAGCTGGTGGAAGCCGCGGGCGGTGAATTTCTGGGCGAACCGGGGGCGGTCACGACGGCGGAGGTCGTCGCAGCCGCCGATCCGGAAGTGGTGGTAGCCGCGTGGTGCGGGGCGGGCGATCGGGTGCCGCTCAGGAAGCTGGCGTCGCGGCCAGGATGGAAGCAGACACAGGCGGTGCAGTCAGGGAGGGTTTATTGCATTGCGGATGAGCTGCTGAATACGCCGGCTCCGACGCTGGTGGAGGGATTGCGGGCGTTGGCGTGGGCGCTGCACCCTGAGATTTTTGGCGCGGCGAAGGGGATTCGGAGGCTTGATGAGTCCGTTGGCGGGGGTGAAACGTCTAAGCCGATGGGGAATATGGGGGATACGGGCCAAAATGGGCCGCCCAAGCCGCTACGCTATGTGGCGGCAGGGCTCATTCTGCGCGAGTCCGAGGTGCTGATTTGCCAGCGGCGGGCGGGGTCGGCGCTGGGGCTGAAGTGGGAGTTTCCGGGCGGCAAGATCGAGCCGGGAGAATCGGCGGAAGGGGCGCTGCGCCGGGAGCTGGACGAAGAATTGGGAATCGCGGCCGAAGTGGGCCCGCGCATCGCACATGTGCGGCACAACTACCGCAATGGCGGCGCGGTGGACCTGCAGTTTTTCGCCGTGCATCGGTTTGAGGGCGAGCTGGTCAACCGCGTCTTCGAGGACATGCGCTGGTCGTTGCTGAAGGATCTGCCGGGATACGATTTTTTGCCGGCGGACCGGGATCTGGTGCGGGATCTGGCGGAGGGAAAGCTGCTGTAGAACAGCGAAGAAGCGGTCAGCGAAGGTCCGGCCAGCTAAAAGGCGGTCAGCTAAAAGGCGGTCAGCGGTTCATTAATGTGCGGTAACGGCTTCGCGGCGCAGGGTTTTTCGCAAACCATGAAGCATGCGCCCGATTTCCGCAGCTTTCGACAGTAGCTTCTCTGTCTCTCCCCCTGTCAACATTCCCAGGTTGCTGGCCAGCTCCAGTTGTGTTTCCAGCTCGTACAGCGACCCGCTCGCCTGGTTCAGAAACACAGCAAAGCTTCTGTCCGATCCTCGTCCCTGCCCCTCGGCAATGTTGCTCGCGACCGAAACAGCGGCCCTCCGCATCTGACCTGTCAACCCAAACGTCTCTTCTTTTGGAAAAGCTTGTGTAGCGACATAAACTTCCCACGCTCAACGCATAGCGCGCTGCCAAACCAGCAAGTCACGAAACTGCCGCGTCTTCATCCATCCATTGGACCGCGTGCCAGGATCATCGGCAAGATTACAGAAGTTCCCAGCCACCGGTTTTTGCTGGCTGTATCTTCGCTGGTCGATTTATAGCTGGCCGGTTCAAAGCTGACCGCTTTTCAGCTCTTGCGGGGCCAGAACTGCTGGACCATCAGAATGACAGACAGAATACTGACGACGATGGCCGTCAGCCAGGCGATGGCATTCAACCAGTGCGAGTTCACGTAATCGCCCATGAGGTCTTTGCGGTTGATGAGGAGCAGCATGAGGACGATGACCAGCGGGAGCAGGATGCCGTTCAACACCTGCGATTCGATGGCCCACTGGATGAGCGGGAAATTGGGAATCAGCACAACGGCCGCGCCGCCGACAATGAGCAGCGTGTAGAGCCAGTAGAAGAAGGGCGCCTCGCGAAAACGCTTATCCACGCCGGACTCGACTCCGAGGCCTTCGCAGACGACGTACGCCGTGGAAATCGGCAAAACCGATGCCGCAAAGAAGCCGGCGTTGAACAATCCAAAGGAAAAGAGGATGAAGGCGTAGTTGCCGGCGAGGGGCTTCATGGCCACGGCGGCGTCGGCGGGATCCTGGATGCTGCCGAGGCCGTGGACCCACAGCGTGGCGGCGCAGGCCACGATGATGAACCAGGCCACGACATCGGTGAAGATGGAGCCGACGATCACATCGAGGCGCGAAGCGGCATATTCGCGCGGGGTGACGCCCTTTTCCACGATGGAAGACTGCAGATAGAACTGCATCCACGGCGCGATGGTGGTGCCGATGACGCTGACCACCATGAAGACGTACAGGTGATTGTGCAGCACGGACGATGCCGGGAACCTGATGGTGGCTTCCGCGGCGATGCGCCAGCCGGGATGGGCGAGCACGCCGGCGATGATGTAGGTGAAATAGAACATCGAGGCAACAAGGAAGATTTTCTCCACGCGCTTGTAATCGCCGCGGACGACCAGGAACCAAACCAGAACGCTGCAGATGGGAACGGAGATGTATTTGGAGACATGAAAGAGCTCGAGACTGCCGGCAATGCCGGAGAATTCTCCGATGATGTTGCCGAAGTTCACCAGCACAAGCAGGAACATGACGATGACGGTGAGGCGCAGGCCGAATTCCTCGCGGATGAGGTCGCTGAGGCCCTTGCCGGTGACGGCGCCCATGCGGGAACACATTTCCTGCACCACGATGAGCGCCAGAGTGACGGGAATCATGGTCCAGAGAAGGGCATAGCCCCACTGCGCGCCCGCCTGGGAGTAGGTGAAGATGCCGTTGGGGTCGTTATCGACGTTGGCGGTGATGAAGCCCGGGCCGAGCACGGCGAGGAAGAGCAGTATCCGGGTTCTCCAGCGCTTCAGCATGACGACACAGGCTCGGTTGTAAGGTTCCGAGCCAGGTGGCCCGGCTGCCGCGGTTGAGGGAGCGAAAACCCAGTGTAGGCGAGGAGACGGGATTTGTCCCGAAGGCCCTGCCGGGCTGGCGGAGCACTCCTGGAGCAGGGGAGCGGACGCAGACTGTAGACTGAAATCCAGCATGACGACCACCTGCTGGTCCCGCCGCTTCCGTCCGTTTGCGCGCTTTGCAGCGCCTGCCTTTTCTGCCTTCCTCCTGGTTCTTCCGCTGGCCGTTGCGCACGCGCAGGGCACGCGACTGTGGAACGAGTCGACATTCCAGGATTTCGAACGCGGCACGCCGAACGGCGTCGCCATCACCAGCGATGGGCGCCTGGTACCCGGACCGGAGAGCAAGGCGATCCTGACGACGCCCTCCACATACGTGTGGTCGGTGGCCGCGGATCGCGAGGGAAATGCGTACCTGGGAACCGGGACGCCCGCCACTGTACTGAAGGTGATGACGAACGGAAAATCGACGACGCTGTTCACCAGCCACGATCTCAGCGTGCAGGTGGTACGCGTGGGTCCGGATGGTGCGGTGTATGCTGCCACGCTGCCTTCGGGCAAGGTGTACAAGCTGAATCCGGCAGAGACGGGCAAGACGGATGCGACGGCGGCGGTGGTCTTCGATCCGGCGAACACGACGGGAAAGCCAAAGTATGTCTGGGACCTGGCCTTCGACGCGCAGGGAAGGCTCTATGTGGCCACGGGCGCGCCGGCGGCAGTGTATCGGGTTGTGGACAACGGGAAACCGGAGCTGTTCTTTCAGAGCGATGAGGATCACATTCGCTGTCTGGCGTTCGACAAGGCGGGGAATCTGATCGCGGGCTCCGATGGCACGGGGCTGATTTACCGGATCAGCCCGGCGGGGAAGGCGTTCGTGCTGTATGACTCGCCGAAGCAGGAAATCACCTCGGTGACAGCGGCACCGGATGGGACGATCTATGCGGCGGGCGTGGGCGAGAAGGGTAAGAGCAGCCTGCCGCCGCTGCCGGTTACCGGGCAGGCGACGGTGACCGCGACGATCACTATTGTGCAGCCGGGCTCCGTGCAGGCGTTCAATGGGAACACGCTGATCCCGGAGGGATCGCAGCTCTACGAGATTCCGCAGGGGGACGGGCCGCCGCGGCAAATCTGGGAAGACCACGACGATATTGTGTATGCGCTGGAATGGACACCGACGGGCGTGCTGGCGGCGACGGGGAACCGGGGGCGCATTTATCGCGTCCACGACGATGGGACGTTTGCGGACGTGGCGCATCTGGAGGCTTCGCAGGCGACGGGCTTTGCGGATACCGCGAAGGGCTGGTACGTGGGGACGGCAAATGCCGGGAAGCTGTATGTGCTGAGTCATGGCGCAGCGCCGCAGGGGACGTATCTGAGCGAGGTCTTCGACGCGGGCAGCTTTGCGCAGTGGGGACGCGCGCAGGTGGAGACCGGGTCGGCGCAGGACATTCAGATGTACGCGCGGGCGGGGAACATCGAGAATCCTGAGCGCGCGTGGAGCGACTGGAACGCGTTCACGCCGAACGTGGGGCCGGTGGGGATTGCCTCGTCGCGGTTCATGCAGTGGAAGCTGGTGGAGCGGCCGGGGAGCGAGGTGAGCGGAGTGGGCGTCAACTATCTGCCTGCCAATGTTCCGCCGGTGGTGGATGAAGTGGTGGTGGCGACGGGAGCGCGCGCGGCGGCCATGCAGGCGCAGCCGGGGCAGCCGGAGCAGGTGACGATCAATTTTCCGACGCCGAACGCGGTCAATTACGTTCAGGATGCCAGTCATGAGCCGCTGCCGGCGGTGCGGGAACACAATGCCGTGACGGTGCGCTGGGCGGCGCACGACGACAACGGCGACAAGCTGAGCTATTCGCTGTTCTATCGCGGCGAGGGCGAGAGCAACTGGCAACTGCTCAGGGATCACATTCACGACACCTTCTGCTCCTTCAATGCGGCGCTGCTGCCGGACGGACATTATCGCGTGAAGGTGGTGGCCAGCAATGCGCCGTCGAACAATCCGGGGCAGGCGCTCACGGGCAGCAGGGTCAGCGACGATTTTGCGATCGACACCACGCCGCCGACGGTGAGCGGGGTGCGGGCGCAGATAGCGAACGGGAAAATCCACGTGGCGCTGACAGCGACGGATGCGACGTCCGTGGTGACGCACGCCGAATATTCGATTGATGCGGGGCGGTGGCAGTACATCGCGCCGGCCGGGAAGATCGCGGACTCGCTGACGGAACACTTCGACTTCGACGCGCCGCTGCCGGCGCCTCAGCCGGGCGCCGAAGCGCCGGCGAACCCGGCGGAGCACGTGATCGCGATTCGCGTTTTCGATCGGTATGGGAATGCGGTGACGGTGAAGGCGGTGGTGAAATAGCGGTCAGGGAAGAAGCGGCCAGGGAAAAAGCGGCTAGTAGAGAGACGGTTAGCTGGAGAGCGGCCAGCGATGAGGAAACTGGAACCTCT
>JASHRH010000351.1 GCA_030037475.1 Acidobacteriaceae bacterium | reverse complement strand
GCGCGGAGGAGGCCGTCCTCGCCGGCCAGCGCTTCGGCCAGGAAGACGACATCACCGTCCTCACGCTTACGCGTCTCGCCGTCGGCGAAGAAGCGCGCACGGAGCTCATTGCTCCTGTGCTTGCCTCGGCCTGAAGCGGCTGGCGGAAACGCTGAGGCGGTTAGAAAGACGCAGGCTCACGCTGTCGCTCAATGCGGGCGACAAGGGGGCACCCGGCTTTGCTGTGGCCCGTTTCCACGCCGGCCTCCCGGCGCGACCTTCGCTTCGGCCTTCGCATGATGTTGATCCAATTGAGACGCTGAAGGCGGAATAATCTCTTCCTGAAAGCAGATTTTGGCCGGGAACCGGAGCGGGCGGCGATCCGTATGATGACATCACGGAGGGCTTCCTGTCTCCATGCTCTTTGACGACATTCGCTATGCGCTGCGGCAGTTTTTCCGCACACCGGGATTCACGATTACCGCCGTTCTGACGCTGGCGCTGGGGATCGGCGCGACGACGGCGATCTTTACGCTGGTCCACGCCGTGCTGCTGAAGTCGCTGCCGGTGACGAAGCCGAGCCAGCTAATCCGCATCGGAAACAACGAGAACTGCTGCATCAACGGCGGCATGCAGGATGACTGGTCGCTGTTCTCTACGGAGCAATACCGTGAGTTCCGCGACCATACGGCGGGGTTCACGAGCCTGGCGGCCTTCCAGGCAGGGCACACGATGGTGGGCGTGCGGCGCTCAGGCACCAATGCCGCCGCCGAGGCGTTTCCCGCGGAGTTCGTTTCCGGCAATGCGTTTTCGACATTCGGACTACAGGCGTGGGCGGGCCGGCTGCTGCAACAGAGCGACGATAACAAGGGCGCGGCGCCAGTCGCGGTGATGAGCTATCGCACGTGGCAGCAGAAGTTCGGGCAGGATCCGTCAGTGGTGGGATCGACCTTCCTGATCAACGGCGTGGCGTTCACCGTGGTGGGGATTGGGCCGCCGGGATATTTCGGAGAGAAGCTGACCAGCGATCCGGCGGCGTTCTGGCTGCCGCTGAGCGCGTCGCCCCTGGTGGAAAGCGGGAGCTTCAACGTGCTGGATGAGCCGGAGCTGGACTGGCTGAATCTGATTGGGCGGGTACAGCCAGGCGCCAACCAGAAGCAGATGGAGGCGCAACTGCAGGTGGAGCTGCGGGATTTTCTGCGCAGCCCGATGGCCAAGGTGGATCCGGCGGAAAAGGTGCTGATTCCGAAACAGACGCTGCACCTGAGCTACGGCGGCGGTGGCGTACAGCAGATGCAGGAGCAGTACAAATCGGAACTGGAACTGCTGATGTGGATTTCGGCGTTCGTGCTGCTGATTGCCTGCGCGAATCTGGCGAACCTGATGCTGGTGCGGGCGACCGCGCGCAAGGGGCTGACATCGGTGCGCTCGGCGCTGGGAGCGCCCCGGCGACGGCTGGTGGTGCAGGCGCTGACAGAAAGCGTGGTGCTGGCCGTGGTGGGCGGAGCGGTCGGCCTGGCAGTGGCGTACGGCGGAGCACGGCTGCTGCTGGATGCCGCGGCGGGGAAGAGCTATCTGCCGATTCAGGCGACGCCCTCGCCGGAAGTGCTGGCTTTTGCGTTCGCGGTGTCGCTGGTGACGGGAATGCTGTTTGGGGCGGCGCCGGCGTGGATGACGGCGCATGCCGATCCAATTGACGCACTGCGCGGAGCGAATCGGTCGACCCGGCACAGCGGCTTGTGGACGCAGAAGGTTCTGGTGGTGGCGCAGGCGGCGATTTCGCTGGCGCTGCTGTGCGCGGCGGGGCTGCTGATCCGGTCGCTGACGAATTTGCAGCACCAGCATTTCGGGTTCGAGACGCAGAACCGGACTATCGTGCACATCGATCCGCAGATGGCGGGCTACCAGGCGCCGCAGGCAGATGCCTTTTTTCGGCAACTGAAGCTGACGCTGGAGGCGATTCCGGGCGTGAAGGAAGTGACGTACTCGACCTACAGCCCCATGGAAGGCGACAACTGGGGCACAGGCGTGTACATCGAAGGCAAAGCGCCGCCGCCGCCGGGCAGCGACTTCAATAATGCGTCGTGGGTGCGCACGAGCCCGGGGTATTTCGAGAACCTGGGGACGAAAGTCGTTGCCGGGCGCGAGTTCACGGATCAGGACAATGCGACAGCGCCGCTGGTGGCCGTGGTGAACGAGATGTTTGCGAAGCGGTTCTACAAAAATGGCGACGCGCTGGGGCAGCACTTCGGGATGTTCGATCAGAAATTCGCGGGGACTTACACGATCGTGGGCATCACGGAGAACACGCAATACTGGGATCCGGACAGCAAGCTGCGGCCGATGTTCTTTTTGCCTGGGGCACAGTGGATGCATTACCAGGATCCGTCGATGCAGATCGAAGAGAACGTTTCGCATCTGGAGATGAGCGCGGTGGAGATTCGGACCGTCGGTGCGGTGCCGGGACTCGAGCCGCAGGTACGGCGCGCGCTGATGCAGATCAATCCGAACCTCACGATGCTGGATTTCGAGACGTTCCAGGAGCAGGTGCAGGATCAGTTCCAGCAAACCGAGCTGATGGTGAAGCTGACGTCGGTCTTCGGGCTGCTGGCGCTGGTGCTGGCCGCGATCGGGCTGTACGGGGTGACGTCGTATTCGGTGGCGCAACGGACCAGCGAGATCGGGATCCGGATGGCGCTGGGCGCGGACCGCGGAGGCATCGTGCAGATGGTGCTGCGGAGCGCGTTCGCGCAGGCGGGGATCGGGCTGGCGATCGGAATCCCCGGGGCAATTGCCGCCGGGCACTTCATGGCGAGCCAGCTCTACGGGGTGCGGCCGTGGGATCCGGCGGTGCTGGTAACAACGGCGGTGGTGCTGGCCGTGGCGGCGTTCGTGGCTGCGGTGGTTCCGGCGCGGCGCGCGGCGAGCGTGGAGCCGATGCGGGCGCTGCGGGTGGAGTGAGAATTACCAACTGGAGTAGGACTGGCCGTCGGAGCCGACCTGGTCGGAGCCGCTGTGGACATCGGTGATGCCGGACTCGGTCTGATCGAGATCGGAGAAGGTGTCGTCGGTGTCGGTCTGCCAGGTGTCCTTGCTGTGCGTCATGGGATCGACGGGAATGGCGGCGAGATAGCCATTCTGTACCAGATCGTCGAGCGACTGCGGCGCCTTGTTCTTGTCCTCGGTGTACGCCTGAATCGCCGTGCGCATGACGTGGAGGTCTTCCTTCAGAGCGGCTTCTTTGGCGGCGCGGATATCCGACGTAAAGACGGGGACGGCCACCAGTGCCAGCACGGCGATGATGGTCATGACGACGATCAGCTCGATGAGGGTGAAGCCGCCGTCGCGTTTCCGGGTTGAGAGTTTACGCAGCAAGATGGTTTACCAGGTGTTGTATTTCGTGCCGTCGAGCGCCGTGCTCTGCGACTTGGAGTACACATCGAAGACGTTCTGACCACCCCAACTGTCGCTGGTGGGATCGTCCTGCATCGAGCGCAGGCCCCAGTCGGTGTCGCCGGTCATGGGATCGACGGGGATGTGGCGCAGGAATTTCACCTTGTGGCCCTGCACGTCCACGCCGTTCACGAGGGTGTCGAGATCGGGCGGATAGTTGTAGCTGTCCACCTTGGTCTGGAAAGCGCCTTTCATCGCCGCGTCATGATAGGCGTCGATGGCTTTACGCATGTCCCAGAGATCGTAGCGAAGCATCTCTTCCTTCTGGCGTTTGACCTGAAAGCGCACAATGGGGATGGCGGCCGAGGCGAGGATCGACAGGATGAAGGTGGTGACGATCAGCTCCACCAGGGTGAGGCCGCGTTCGCTGCGCCGTCTTTGGGCGGTCAACCGCATAGCAATTCCGCTCCAGGCTTACTGGATGTTTACCAGCGCCTCGGAGCCCGTAGCCGGCACAATCTGCTGCCGGCTGTCGCGAACGACAGGACCCGTGATGGCGATCGAGGCCTTGCCCGATGCCCTGGCCTGAAATGTAAGGACGCAGAGCGTGCCCGAGCCGCTTACTCCTTTGACTCCCGGAGGGCGGGAAAGAGCAACATCAAGGTTGCCGTGGCCGTCATCGCGGTGGACGAGCGTGATCGCCTGGCCGTCCTGGCCGAGGAAATTCGGCTTGCTCGGGTTCGGCAGGTCGACATTGATCAAACTGAGCCGGGCAGGATCATAGTTCACCACGAGCGGGACGCCGAAGACATCTCGGCCGCCGGAGAGCTGGATGGCCACCTGGAGAGTTGCGCCGGTTTTGACGGTGGTCTGTGGCGGCGTGAGCTGGAGGCTGACGGGAGGCCCGGCGGCATTTTCCTGGCGCAGGTTCCTGAGAGCCTGCTGCGCGGCCTGGGCCGCATTGGAGGTCGTGGGAGGGTTTCCGATGGACGGAGGAGCCGGGGCAGGACTGGGCTGAGCCGGGGTGGGCTGAACCTGCACGGGCTGTGCAGGCGCAGGCTGGGTGGGCGAGGCGGCCGCAGGAGGTGCCGTGGCCTGGGGCTGACCGCTGAGGTCAGCAGCCAACTGTTCCTTGCTGCGGATCTGCCGCACGACGATGTCGTTGCCGGTGCCGGTGTCGATCTCCTGAACGTCCTCGGGGCTGATCTGCTCCTGGCTGACAATGTGGGGGATCATCAGGAAGACGATCTCGTCGGTGGAGACTTCCTTTTGCTGGGTGCTGAAGAGGTACTTGATGAGGGGGAGCTGGGCGAGACCGGGCGTGCCGCTGATCGTGTAGGTCGTCTGGCGCTGGAGAATGCCGCCGAGCAGGCTGGCTTCGCCGTCGCGGAGGCGCACCGTATGCTTGACCTCGCGCTGGGTGATGATCGGCTCATCGACGCCCTCGATGTCCGAGGTGCCGTTGGTGGCGGAGACGGTGATGTCGCTCTTAAGGGTCACATCGTTGTCGAAGTGGATGGTGGGGGTGATGACCATGTCCACGCCGACGTCGATGTACTGGAACTGGGTCTGCGCGTAACCGATACTGGCGCCCGCAGCGAGGCCCGGCTCGGAGAAGGAGCCGGTGGCGATGGGAATGCGCTCGCCGATCTTGAGCGTCGAGTCCTGCCCGTTGGAGCAGCGGATCTGCGGGTTCTGGATGATGTGGGAGCGCGAGTCGGTGAGCAGCAGGTCAACCGCTGCCTGTCCGATGGAGACGGCGAAATTCGTCGAGTTGAGATGGGCCAGGTTATTCAGCGTCAGGCTGCTGGCGGTACTGCCGCTCGAAGACGAGCTGCTGCTGGAACTGCTGCTGGAGCTATTGAGGTCCGCATTGGAGGCCTGGAAGCTGATGCTGGCGGTCTGCGGCAGCTGCACGCCGATATTGTGCAGCAGATCGCGGCTGACCTCGAGCACGGCAACGTCGATGACCACCTCGGGCTGCGCCTTATCGAG
>JASHRH010000350.1 GCA_030037475.1 Acidobacteriaceae bacterium | reverse complement strand
GCGCGTGACATGCTCGGCACGGTGAGGTTCTTCAGCGTGCCTTTGCTCATCATCATGGGCGTCGGCGCCATCTTCGGCGCTCTCAACACGATGTATGGCGCCGTCGCCACGCGCGTGCGCGAGATCGGAACGGCGAGAGCAATCGGCTTCGGAGCCTTCCCGATTGGCGCAGCAGTCGTCGGCGAGTCGGTGCTGCTCGCGCTCACCGGGGGTGTCCTCGGCGCCGGGATCATCTATCTGGCGTTGAGCGGCTTGCAGGCCAACACGAATTTCCTCGGTGATACGCAGTTCGCGTTCCAGTTCGTGGTCCCGGCCCCTCTCCTGCTCGAGGCGGTACTGGGCGCGCTGGCGATCGGCCTGCTAGGCGGGTTATTGCCTGCGATCCGCGCAGGGTGCATGCCCGTGACCCAGGCCCTCAGCGAGCAGTAACCGCCGGAAGGATCCCCACTCAACAAACTGACGCGAAGCGAGTTGGGCCTGTGAAATACCTCCCGCTGATCTGGTCCGGTATCTGGCGCAAGCCCGTGCGCACGGCGCTGATTTTTCTTCAGGTCTGCGTTGCCTTCACGCTCTTCGGAGTGCTGCAGGGGATGAAGAGCGGGATGGATCGGGCCATCGCCAATGTTCGCGCAGACGTACTCTACGTCGGTCCCGCCGTGTACGGCGGAGCGCGCCTCTCGATCGCCGAGCTGAGCCGCCTTCGATCGGTCCCCGGCGTGAAGACCGTGTCGTTCAACGACGGCATGCCCGCGTTCTACCAGAAGCCGACCCAGCAAGTTTACGTGCTGGCCATCCCGCCGACCGATTTTTTCCGCACGGTCGAGCCGGACATCTTCACTATTCAGCCCAGGGACCTCGACGCCCTCCGCAAAACTCGAACGGGGATATTGATCACTGCAGATGTCGGCAAGAAATACGGGTGGCACATCGGGGATAAGATTCCCCTCACCACGAGCACCGCCCAGACCAACGGATCGACGACTTGGACCTTCGATATCGTGGGGATGGTCTCGGATCACGAGCGGGGCGAGAGCAGTCTCGTGGTGGCCAACTACTACTATCTCGATGAGTCTCGGGCGCTCGACAAGGGAACGGTCGACCACTTTTACGCAATCGCGTCGGATCCGAAGCAGGCGGGCGCCGTGAGCGATGCCATCGATCGCACGTTCGCCAATTCGGCGAGCCCAACGCGAACGGCGTCGTTCAGAGAGCGCTCGCAGCAGACAATGCAATCGCTCGGGGACCTGAACTTCGCCATCCGCTGGATCTTGAGCGCGGTGCTGGTGGCTTTGGTGTTCTCGACGGCCACGATGATGATGCAGACGGTTCGCGAGCGCACGCCCGAGCTCGCTGTACTGAAGACGCTCGGCTTCGGCAACTGGACGGTGTTTCTCCTTGTCGCGGCCGAGTCGTTGCTCGTGTGCATCACCGCCTCGCTGGCGGGTCTCGCGCTCGCTTGGATTGCGTTTCCCCTTGCCGCGAAGTACATCGCCGGACTTTCGATGCCGATGGTGGTCGTGGGCTTCGGCGTCCTGGGAGCCGTGCTCGTGGCCCTCATCAGCGTGAGCGTGCCGGGACTACGCGCCGCAAAGTTGAACATCGTGGACGCCCTGGCGGCACGGTGATCCCTTATTGAGGCTCAAAGTGCAGAATTGATCCTTTTTGAGGTATCGAATATTTGACCTCTTGGCGCAATCTCGAGTCAGACGGAGCGCGTACCGATCCTGCTGCCAGGCGTGCACTGAGATCGAAAACCTCACATCGGGCTTGGGACAGCTGCGCGATCACGAAGCCCTTGCGATCGTCGGGCGTTTCGATCACCTCCCCGATGGCACCCATGTCCATATGGAGGATTTTGCACGAGTATTCGATCTATATCCGGACCGCCATCCTCTGGTGCCTCGCCGAAGGCACACCGACGGTCCCCGATGTCCAGCTGGTCGGCAGCCCCATCGCGGTCGCGGGCCGGCCAGCGGCTCGAATTGACCGCCCGTGAGCCGCCATTCGACCTCGGGGGTCCGAGGCGCATAGACTTCAGCGGTAGACACTCAAAAAGGTGGCCCGGTCGCGACGATGAGGTCAACCGGGTCATGAGAAAGCGGAGTGACCCTTGTCGGGCATCTTCATCAGCTACCGCCGCAGCGACAGTCCGGACGCCACGGGCCGTATTTACGATCGGCTCGTCGCCGAGTTCGGCAAGGCGCAGGTGTTCAAGGATGTGGACTCGATTCCGCTGGGGCGGGATTTTCGCGGGCATCTGAACGACATCGTGGGCCACTGCGGGGTGATGCTCGCCATCGTGGGTCCGCGCTGGACGGAGGCGCGCACCCCGGCGGGGCAGCGGCGGCTGGAGGATGCGGAGGATTTCGTGAGGATCGAGCTGGAGACCGCGCTCGCCCGCGATATCCCGGTGGTGCCGGTGCTGGTCGGTCATGCGCAGCTGCCGGTCGCTTCGGAGCTGCCGGGGTCCTTGGCCTCGCTGGTGTTTCGCCAGTCGATCGAGGTGCGGCCGGATCCGGACTTTCACAACGACGCGACGCGCCTGGTGACGGCGCTGCGGGCGATCCTGGACCCGGCAGCGGCGGCAGTGGCTGCAGAGCAAGCGGCTACGGCGATCGCACGGCCTGCCGCAGCGACCGGCGTGCAGAGCAGTCGACAGCTGGGTTGGATCGTGGCCGCAGTTGTACTGGGCATCACCGCCGCCGCGCTTGCGACTCCGGCGATTCGTTATCTGCGCGAGAAGCCGCCACCCGAGCCGCCCGAAACGCGCCTCGACATCGTCACGCCCGCGACGAGCCAGCCCGGCAGTTTCGCGCTGTCGCCCGATGGCCGGCAGATCGTGTTCGTGGCCTCAGGGGATGGCGCCTCGCGTCTGTGGTTGCGGTCGCTGGCGTCGACGACGGCGCAGCCGCTTGCCGGCACGGAGGGCGCAGCCGATCCCTTCTGGTCCCCCGACAGCCGCTCGATTGGCTTCTTCGCTGACCGTGTGCTGAAGCGCCTCGATCTGGGTGGTGGCGCGCCGTACACCCTGGCGCCTGCACCTGACGAGTTCGGCGCGACATGGAATGCGGCCGGTGTCATCCTGTTTGCTCCGCGCACAAGAAGTCCCTTGATGCGCGTCTCCGCCACCGGGGGTGCGGCGCGGGCGGTGACCACGTTGATGGCAGGACAGACTGTACAGGGTTCACCCTTCTTCCTGCCGGACGGGAACCATTTCCTGTTCGGTGTGCTTGGAGCTTCGGACACGGATGGGATCTACCTGGGCGATCTCACCGGGGGCGCGCCGACGCGGCTAACGAATGCGCCGGGCAGACCGGTGTATCTGCCCACCGGCTGGATGCTGTGGGTGCGGGATGGCGCGCTCGTGGCCCAGCGCCTCAATGTGGGGAAGGCTGCGCTCACGGGTGCGCCGGTCACGCTGGCCGCGAGCCTGCCGACAGGGGCGTTTGCCCGCCCCCTGTCCGTGTCGGCGACGGGCCTGGTGGCTTACCGCGTCGGTGTGGTCAGCCAGACGCAACTGACGTGGTTCGACCGCGCGGGCGCTGCGCGCGGCAGCGTCGCTGCCCCGGATAACGTTCAAAATGAGCCACGTGTCGCGCCCGACGGCCGACGCGTGGTGGTCTTCCGCGAAGCAGCGCAGACCGTGAATCTCTGGCTGCTGGATGGTTCCCGCATGAGCCGCCTGACGTTCGGGGGGACTGGTGACTTCGACCCCGTGTGGTCCCCCGACGGCGCGCGGATCGTGTTCGACTCCTACAGGTCCGGTCCCCTCGACCTTTACCAGAAGCTCGTGAACGGGGCGGTGGGTGATGAGCAGCCGCTTCTGAGCTCAGCGCAAGTCAAGATACCGGGCGAACCGACCAGCTGGTCGCCGGACGGCCGATTCCTGCTGTATTCGAGTCGTGATCCGCAGACCGGGGCCCAAGACCTTTCGGTCGTCCCGATGGTCGGAGCGCACACGCCCTCGGTGTTCCTGAAGACGCCGTTCGACGAGGGGGACGGCGTGTTCTCGCCGGATGGTCGGTGGGTGGCGTACGAGTCGGACGAATCCGGGCGATTCGAGATTTACGTCCGCCCATTCCACCCGCCGGGCGCCAAGGATTCGGAGACGACCTCGGGTGCGATGCAGTGGCAGGTGTCCACCACGGGCGGCATTGATCCCACCTGGCAGCGGGACGGCAAGGGGATCTATTACATCGACCCGTCAGCGGCGATGATGGCAGCGCCAATCACCGTCAGCGGAGCCCAGCTTGCAGTGGGCACGCCGGTGAAGCTTTTCCAGACGCACATTTTTGGGGGTGGCGAGGATGTAGCGCGGGCACGCCAATATGACGTCGCCCCCGACGGGCGCTTCCTCATCAACACGGTGTTGTCGGAGAGTGCCGCAGCCCCGATCACGCTGATTCAAAACTGGAATCCTTAAGGCAACCCCGCAATGACCGGGATCCGCCGAGCACCGTACCTCGGAATCGAAGTCAGCACGTGCGTCGAGTCTGGTCCCGCCCGTTATGTTGCGCTTCCCGTGGCCGACTGAACGCGGGCCGCAGGCTCAGGGATACGTTGGGACTCGTGAGAGACCACGCGCTCTAACTCCATCTCCGAGGTCGTCGACTGGCTGCCATGCTCGGACGAGGCCGTTCGCCTGCTCGACCTGCTGTTGCGTCAGCCGGCTATAAATCCCGGCGAGATCCTGCAGTGCCTTCGAATACTCCGCGTTGGACGAGGCGTAGCGGGCGGCAATGCCAAGCCACGTGTAGGCCCGGACTGGGTCTCGCCGCACGCCGCGGCCCTTCGCGTACAGGTTGGCGAGCGCAATTTGAGCCGCCGTTTCGCCCTTCCAGGCGGCACTGGTCAGAAGCGTCAACGCCTTCGCATAGTCTCGTGTTGCGCCGTTGCCGTTGACGTAAACGAGGCCGAGGCTCGTCTCCGCCGCGGGATATCCGTGGTCGGCGGCCCGGCGAAGCCATGTGAGCGCATCAGATTCGTTGCGCGAGACCCCATACCCCGCCTCGTATAGGTGTCCGAGCCTCGTGAGTGTAAAGTCCCTGATGATTCCATAGTTCGGGACCACGCCCTTCCGTCTGTCCGCATTGTCAGCAACCACGCGGTACCATTTGGCCGCCTCGGCACGATCTTGCTGTGCACCGATGCCTTTGTCGTACATCACGGCAAGACTGCATTGCGCGCGGAGAAGTCCTTGATCCGCCGCTCTACGCATCGACGCAACGGCCGCCTTCGCGTCTGGCGGCACGGCTGAACCGCTTAGATACAGGGACGCGAGAGCCGCCTCTCCCTGCGCGTTATCGTACTCCGCCGCCAATCGGATCCATTTCAAGGCCGCGGCGTGGTCTGCGTTCCGCACGCCGCCAGGGAATCCGGTCTCGTAGATGGAGCCCAGCTCGACTGCCGCTTCGGCGTCGCCGAATTCGGCGGCCTTTCGAAAGGCTTCCATTTCATCTTGGATCGTCTCTTTGCCGGGCGGGTGAAATTCGAAATTCCATCGCGGATCGCAAGGATTCTCGAGCACTTGAAGCATCGTCTGCCGCCCCCACAGCGCGGCGGCATCGTAGTTACGCGGCACGCCGCGGCCGAGACTGTACATCCCAGAGAGAGCCGCTTGAGAGCCGATATCCCCCTGTGCCGCGGCTTTCCGGTACCATGCCGCAGCCTGGACATAGGCTTGCGTGACGCCGAGACCGCGATCGTACATTTGACCGAGGCGATTCTCCGCCTCTGCGTTGCCTTCCTCGGCGAGCGGCCGCAATTTCTCTAGCGCGGTGAGGTAGTCGCCACGGTCGAACGCTCCGAGCGCGTCCTTCAATTCCGCGCTGGCGGGCGCCCGGGAATCAGCCGCTCCCGCGACGGGCGGTGTCCGGATCTCTGGGGCCGGAAGTTGCGTCGCCGAGGCGACGACGACCATGGACGCCGCGATCGCTGCTGCGATCACGGATCGCGATCGCGGGGCCGTGACCAGCAAAGCAGCGAATCGGCTTTCGAGTTCCGAGCGCCGGGCGCTCATCGCCAACCCACCCACGGGAATGTGCGACTTCTGCTCGCATACCGCCAGCAGCATCCGAGCGTACGCAGTCACGTCCGCGCCGTCTCTGCGCACGCGTGCGTCACAGTCGACCTCGAGCGCGAAGCGTAATCGGCTTAGCTGCCACCATAGCGGCAAATTCCAAGGGGTAAGCACCAGGAAGACGAGTCCGATCAGCACGAGTTTCGGATCGCCCGCGGCCAGGTGCTGCGCCTCATGGCGTAGCACCATCGTTCGTGTCTCGAGAGGAGCGCGCAGCAGCCAGCGCGGGAGGACAATGAAGGGACGCAGAAATCCGACGACAACGGGTCCGTCGTCTTCCGAGACGCGGACCCTGTGCCCATCAACACACTCTTCCACCCAAAACATCGCCCGCCGGGAAAGCAGGAGTCTCCCGATCGAGAGCCAGAGGGCGAGCGCGGAAGCGCTGACCAGCCATAGAATCGCCAGGGACGGGTTGACGGCGTCTGCGGGATGCCATTGGCGGCGCTCGACTGGGAAGGATCGTGATGTTGGCCTATTCGCTCGCGCGGCCGGGGTTGCGGTGACAAGTACTCGGCTCGGCGCCCTCAGCGTGTCGGCCCGCTCTAAAATCTCGGGTAGGAGCGGCGCGCTCGTCTGGTTTGCCGCGGCGAGCGGCGGCCGAAGCAGCATGGCAGCGGGATACGCGAGCGACAGCGACATGGCTGCCGCCCAGATCCACCTTCGGCAACCTTTTCTGTACAGCCCGGCGCGGTCGAGTCCGTACGCGGCCAGCGCAAACAGCAGCGAGACGGCGAACGTGTAGCCCATCACCGCCGGAATCACGGCTTGTTACCCCCCAAAGAAGCGCTCTTCGCCATGGCTCGATCGATCAACTTCCGCAGGCGCCGAAGCTCCGCCTCGCTCATGCCGTGCTCCGACACCGCGTGCGTGAGCAGCAGCTCCGTCGACCCCTTGAAGAGCTTCGCCGCCAGGTCCCTCAACGCATTGCGCTGAGCCACGTTGCGACCGATCGAGGCGCGATAGCGATGAGCCCTGCCTTCCTCCGCATGCCCAACGTAGCCCTTCGACTCGAGCTTCCGCAGGACGGTGAGCACCGTGGTATAGGCCAGGGCATCAGTCAGGTAGCCCTGCACCTCAGCCACCGTGGAGGGCCCGTGCTCCCACAGGGTACTCATCACCTCCGCTTCCCGATCGGCCAGGACTACTCGCATGGGATGCACCGGCTTGGCTACTACTATCACGATAGTCCTTAACAACGGCAATGGCAACTATCACGCTAGTAGCTCGATCCCGGGTGGCCGTTGTTCATTGCTCGGAAAATGAGTATAATGTACTCAGCGCAAGCAACCCCCCGACTGCCATGACTGCTACGACCAAACGCGCCAATTTCGACCTGTCTCCTGAGCAGGAAGAACTGCTCGCGAATCTGCGCACCCAACTGGCCGCTTCCAGCACAAAGGAGGCTGTATTGAGAGCAGTACAGCTGACCACTTTGCTCGTCGAGGAAGTCC
>JASHRH010000349.1 GCA_030037475.1 Acidobacteriaceae bacterium | reverse complement strand
GGGCTTCGGGGGAGGCTTGCAGGTAGATGACCAGCTCCGGCGTGGGCAGCTCGGCGCGGAACATCTGATAGTAGCGGTTGTAGAGCTCCAGCTCGGCGTCGCTGAGATTGATGTAGGCGAAGATCTTGTCCTTCTCGAAGAGATAGTCGGCGACGACAGGCGTGTTGAAGTCGTGCAGATCGCGGAGCTGCTCGTAACGCTCGTGGAGGAACCACATCTGCGCGGGGAAGGCAGTGCCTGGCTGCCCCTCGTAGAAACGGTCAAGGAAAGGATTGTTATCAGGCTCGACCAGGTGCCGAGCGTGGAGCGTGTCCGCGAGCACCTGAGCGAGTGAGGATTTGCCGGCCCGGATGGGACCTTCCACGGCAATGAATCGGGGCTGGTCGAAAAGCCTGGCCATGATGCAAACGAGAAAGCGAAGGAAAGCCGAAGATACCACGCTTCAGCAAAGAATGGAAATCGCTGCCGTACCCAGTGGTGTCTCAGTTTGGAAGAAAAACATCCCTCAGGGGCTCAAGCCCGGTCTTATTTCGGGCATTTAACGTACGGGCTGAAGCCCGTACCCTTCAAACTGAGACACTACCCTGTACGCTGTAGCTGTCCCTTCATGCCCATGATCGGCCCGCTTGCGATTGCCGCTGCCGCCGGAATTGCCGGATATACATACGCCGCGATGGCGCCGGCGTCGCAGCTCTTCGGGAGGACGATTGTGGCCGGACGCGATCCGAATGAGTTCGCGCTGACCTTCGACGACGGACCGAATGGCCAATACACCGAACAACTGCTCGAACTGCTGGCGCGGCATGAGGTGCGGGCGACGTTCTTCCTCATCGGGAAATACGCGCGGCAGCAGCCGAAACTGGCGCGGGCGATTCGCGCGGCAGGGCATCGCGTGGGGAACCACACGATGTCGCATCCGTGGCTGCTGCTTGCGAGCCCTCGGCGGGTGCACGAGGAGCTGGCGGGGTGCAACGCGGCGCTGGAGGACGCGCTGGGTGAGCCGGTGCGGCTGATGCGGCCTCCGCATGGGGCGCGACGGCCGGACGTGCTGCGCGCGGCGCGGGAGCTGGGGCTGGCTCCGGTGCTTTGGAACGTCATGGGATTTGACTGGCGGCCGACGGCGACCGCAGCACGGATCATGGAACACCTGGAAGGGGGCATCGCGCGCAACCGGCGGCGAGGGCGCGGATCGAATCTGCTGCTGCATGACGGCGGGCACCTGACGCTGGGTGCGGACCGCTCGCAGTCGGTGGAAGCGGCGCGGATGCTGCTGGATCGGTATCCGCCGGCGACCGTGCGGTACGTGACGGTGGACGTGTGGCGTGAGAGTTGTGCCGGAACCATGGATAAGAACTGCCGTTGACGCCATGGAGAAGCGCGCGACAACTTTCTCCGCAAAGCAGCCTTCTATGGTGCGGTGACCGTGAAAGCCTGAACTGCGGCGGGACATGGAAGTTTGTGGAAGAAGATGAAGTCCCTGGCCAACCCCACGCGCCTGAAGCCCACCCTCAGGGAAGACGATCTCGTCCAGGTCATCATCGAAACGATTTCGGATTCCTTCCGCAGACGGTCGGGGGAGACGGCGACCCGCTGGATGTGCTTCTGCTGATGGATCAGCCGGCGTTTCCGGGGATCGCGGTGCGGGCGCGACGGGCAGGAAGCCGCTCCGGATTTTTACGTTGCGAACTCCAATCGAGTCATGCAACGATATTGGCACATGCCGGTCCCCAGCCGCTTTGCTGCACTTCTGCTTCTGATGGCTTCGGTCTCCGCGCTGCCCGCACAGGATCGTCCTGTCCCCGTGCTCGCCATCCACGACCTCGGACACGGTGCGGTCGCTCTTGATGGTGCCTGGCAGTTTCACCCCGGTGACGATCCCGGCTGGGCGCTGCCGCAGACCGACGACGCCACCGGCCACAATGGCTGGACACAGATCACCACGGACAAGACGTGGGGACGCCAGGGTTTTCGCTCGTTGACCGGCTACGCATGGTACCGCAGGCACATCAGCGTCACCCCAGCGCCCGGATCGCCCGGAGACTTCGTCCTGCAATTTCCGCTCTTCGACAGCATCGCGCAGATTTACTGGAACGGCCGCCTGGTCGCGAGCACCGGCAGGATGCCGCCGCATCCTTCCTGGCCGGCTGACGGCTGCTCCTGCACCAGCCTGGCGCGCAGCTTCAATCTGGGCCCCATCCGCGACGGAATTCTGGCCATCCGCGTCTGGATGCAGCCCTCTATGGCCGCCGACAGCGGTCTGGAGGGTGGCTTCCGCTCCGCGCCGTATATCGGCAGCCCCGCAGCCATCGCCGACCGCGAGCACTCCGCGGCCTATCAGTTTCTCCTCCACATGGAGTACTCCTATGGGCTCCAGTTCCTGGCTTTCCTGGTTGGCGTCTTCAGCCTGATCGCCTGGTTCCGCGACCGCTCGCAGAGAGCGCTGCTCTGGATGGCGCTCTACTGCGCCGCCCAGGTCACCGGCACCCTGGTCGAGCTGGCCGGGCCCCTGTTTACCTTTGCCCAGAGAAACGTCTTCTTCAGTTGCTCCGACATCCTCAGCGCCATCTCTGTTTGGTTCCTGCTGCTTTATCTGCTGCGCCTCGACGGCAACCACGGACTGATGCGCTGGGCGCGTATCGTTGCCGGCATCGGCTTTGCGGCCGTCGCGCTGGACTCGTCGCTTTTCTGGCCCGTCTTCGACCTCGGCGCCCCCGCGGTGGTCCGCGCCGTGCAGAGCGCCGACTGGGTGCTGACCGCCATTGTCATTCCCTGTTATTTCTTCCCGCTTGCGATCCTGGTGGCGGTGATTCGGAATCGCAGGCAGCTCGATGTTGCCCGCTGGATTCTGGCGGTCTCGGCGTTGCTCGGCACGCTCAGTGAGGCGGTTTCGCTGCTGCTCGGGTACGGCGGCCGCTTTACGCACTGGACTGCCGGGTACTTTTTCTTCCAGACGATCGTGAAGATTGGCGGTACGGAGCTGGATGGCCCGACCATCGCAAATACCATCTTCTTCCTCGCGGTCATCTACGCCGCGCTGCGCTATTCGCGCGAGACCCTCCGCCGCCAGCAGGCGGTCGAGCAGGAACTGCGGTCGGCCCAGGAGCTGCAGCAGGTGCTCGTGCCCCAGGCGCTGCCTTCGCTGCCCGGCTTTGCCATCACCAGCTCCTATCGCCCGGCGCAGGAGGTTGGCGGCGACTTCTTCCAGATCGTTCCTCTTGAGGACAGCTCCGCGCTCGTGGTCCTGGGCGATGTGAGCGGTAAGGGCCTGCGCGCCGCTATGGCCGTTTCGCTCATTGTCGGCGCCGTGCGCACTCTGGCTCGCAACTATCTGCATCCCGCCGAAATTCTCGAGGGTCTCAACCGCGAGCTGGAAGGACGTCTGGAGGGAGGCTTCGTCACCTGCCTTGTCCTGCGCCTTTATCCCAATGGCGAATGCGCCGCCGCCGCCGCCGGTCATCCCGCGCCCTTCCTCAACGGACGCGAGCTGGCCATGCCCGGCGCGGTGCCGCTGGGCATCCAGGTGAACGTGCGCTATGAGGAATCGCGGGTCCTGCTCGGCGTGGGCGATTTCCTCGTCCTCTACACCGACGGGTTGCTCGAA
>JASHRH010000348.1 GCA_030037475.1 Acidobacteriaceae bacterium | reverse complement strand
ACGACGTGATGAACAAGCAGCGCGAGGCGGTCTATGGCCTCCGCCGCCAGTTGCTGGAAGGACTGGACCAGAAGGAACTCGTTATCGAGGATTACGTCCCGACCCTGATGAGCGACATGCTCGACGAGCACGCCGGCGAGAAAGTACACCCCGATCAGTGGGACATCAAGGGTCTGAAAGAGAAACTCATCGCGCTGTTCGGCTTCGACATGACCGCCGGGGGTATAGACCACACGCAGATGACGCGGCATGAGCTGGGCGAAGCGCTTTTCGAGAAGCTGAAAGAGAAGTACGAAGGCAAGGAAGGGCTGATCGGGGAGCAGGCCATGCGCTTCCACGAGCGCATGATCATGCTGAGCGTGATGGACGGGCTGTGGAAGGACCATCTGCTCAACATGGACCACCTGAAGGAAGGCATCGGGCTGCGCGGCTACGGCCAGCAGGATCCGCTGGTGGCCTACAAGAAGGAGTCCTTTGAGATGTTCGAGGACATGATGGGGCGCTTCCAGGAAGACACGGTGCGCTTCCTCTTCAACATGAAGATTGTCGGACCTGATGGGCGGCCCGTGGAGGCGGCGGTGCGGTCGCGGCCGGCGATTCCCGCGGCGCCCGGGGTAGCTTCCGCCGACGGGTCCTCGGGCAACGGCCATCAGCCTGCTGTCGTGCCGGTGGCCATTCCCACCCGCGCGCCGCAGACGACAATCGACGAGCTGGAGCGGGAGTTTGAGCGCAGGAAGAAGCGCGAGCTGGAGCAGGCGCGCATGGCCGGCGGAGGCGACGGCGGCGGCACCGTGACGCAGCGGAGGGTTGGCGAGAAGGTGGGACGCAACGATCCCTGCCCGTGCGGATCAGGCAAGAAATATAAAAAGTGCCACGGGGCAAACGAAGGTTAGGCTCCGAATCGCATACGGCGTGATCTTTGCCGCGCAGCTCCGGCGCAGTGCCGGTTCTGACGTGGACTTCGGTTCCTCTTTCGTGGCCGCAGGTCAGGGCGGCCGGGTTTGGCGTCGTTTATGGTCCCCCTGCCCTGCCAATCCAGTCAGCGTAGGCCTGCGTGGCTGCCTCCGGTTGAAGGACGAGGAACTCCGGCAGCTCGTAGGAGTGCAGACGCCGCACGGTCGATTCCACCGTGTCCAGGTTTTCTACCGTCGTTTTGATGAGCAGCAGCACTTCGTTCGCGGTTTCCACGTCCCCTTGCCAGCGGTAGACGGCGCTGACGCCGGGAACAAGATTCACGCAGGCCGCCAAATGGGCTTCCACCAGGGCTCCGGCGATACGCCCGGCTTCCTCGTGTGAGCCGGCGGTTGTCATCACCAGGCGAATTGAGGTGGTGGGTACAATCATCGGTGCGGACCCTCAGAACAACTGCCAGCATCATAAAACTGAATTTCGCAGAGGAACACGGATGACCGAGATCAAATTCGGGACATCGGGATGGCGCGCTATTGTCGCGGAGGATTTCACGCTTGCCAACATTCGGCGCGCGGTGGCGGGGATTGCACAGTATGTGGCGGTGCAGGGGGAACCCAGGACTGTCCTGGTGGGGCGCGATCCGCGATTCCTGGGAGAAACCTTTGTGGCGGCGGCGGCGAACGTGCTGGCGGCGCATGGGGTGACGCCGCTGGTGATTCCCGAGCCCGCGCCCACGCCGGCAATCGCTTATGCGGTGCGGAGGCTGAAGACGGGAGGATCGATCAATTTCACCGCATCGCACAATCCGCCGGAGTACAACGGGATCAAGTACTCGACGCCCGACGGCGCGCCGGCTCTGCCGGAGGTAACGGGGCAGATTGAGGCGAATATTCGCGCGCTGGGCGAAGCGGCAGCGGCTCCGCTGGACGCCGGCGCTCAGTTCGAGCTGGTGGATGTGAAGCCGGACTACCTGAAGCGGCTGGCGGAGCTGGTGGATCTGCAAGCGATCCGAAGATCCGGGCTCAGGGTGGTCTTCGATCCCTTCTGGGGAGCGGCACGCGGTTACACCTGCCATATTCTTCGGGAGTATGGCGTGGAGACGGCGACTGTCCACGATTTCCGCGACGTGCTCTTCGGCGGGCATGCGCCGGAGCCGGACGATCACCTGCTGGCCGAGTGCAAGGCGAAGATGAGGGAGACCGACGCGGCGATCGGCGTGGCCACCGACGGCGATGCGGATCGCTTCGGCGTTGTCGACGCCGATGGGACGTTTATCCAGCCGAATTACATCATCGCGCTTCTGTTCGATTACCTGGTAGAGACACGTGGATGGAAGAACGGCGTGGCTAAATCCGTGGCCACGACGAACCTGGTCAACGCGCTCGCCGATCACCACGGGGTTCCGCTGTATGAGACGCCGGTCGGTTTCAAATACATCGGGGAACTCATCAACGAGGACAAGATCGCCATCGGCGGCGAGGAAAGCGCGGGACTGACGATTCGCGGCCATGTTCCGGAGAAGGACGGCGTGATCGCCGGGCTGCTGGCGGCGGAGATGGTGGCGGTACGCGGATGCAGCCTGGGCGAGCAACTGCAACGGCTATTTGCCACACTTGGTTCCTTTTACCCAAATCGGGAAAATTTCTACTTGACGCCGGAGGTGAAGGAAAAATTCACTGAGAAAATAAAGACAGATCCGGCGGAGATCGGCGGGCGCAGAGTAACGCAGGTGGTGCGCACCGACGGGCTCAAGCTGGTGCTGTCCGACGGCTCGTGGGTTTGCTATCGCCTGAGCGGCACCGAACCGGTAGTGCGGGTGTATTCCGAGGCCCGGCGCGAAAACGACCGGCAGCCGCTGAGCCAGGCAGCCAAAGACTGGGTGATGGCGTAAGGCGCACGGCGGCAGATTGAGGGCAAGGGTGAGCGGCGCAGGGGAAAAATCGGAGACGAGCTTTGCACGGCGGGCGCTGATTCGCCTGGCGGGCTCGGCGTACCGCATGCGACGGCGCGCCGCTACAGTTCTGGTGGTGCTGGCGGCGCTGGGGTTCGGCTACAACGCCGTTTTCGGCGTGAACGGCATCGACATGTTCGAGCACAAGCGGACGGAAGATCGCGACATCCAGCGTCAGATCCTCAGACTGAAGCAGGAGAATAAGCAGCTACAGCAGAATATTCAGGAGTTGCAAAGCGACCCTGATGCCATCGAGCATGAGGCGCGCGAACGCCTGCACTACGCGCGTCCCGGCGAGGTGATCTGGACCGAGAACGGCCCGCCGGCCAGTGGCCCGCAGCCAGCGGTCAGCTTCCAGCACAAGGACGGGCAACCTTAGAGCGAAACCAGCAAAGGTGTATCTCAGAGCTGCAATCCCCGGCCTTAAAAGGACACAGCATCGCTGGTTTCGCTCTGAGGTACTCTCCGGGCGAGAATTCTCCGTCGTCTCCCGTTTAGACTGAAATCCGGACTATGGATAAATTTGTCATTCGCGGCGGGAATCCGCTGGGGGGCACGCTTCGGGTCAGCGGCTCCAAGAACTCGGCGCTTCCCTGCATGGCGGCGGCGATTCTGACTGAGGAGGAAGTCGTCCTCGAAAACATTCCCCAGGTACGAGACATCGAGACGGAGCGCAAACTGCTGACCTCGATGGGCGCAGAGGTCGAGTTGGGTTACGGACGCGCGCACCATCGCACAACGATCAGCTGCCGCGTGCTTTCCGATCCCACGGCGAAGTACGAGATCGTGAAGACCATGCGCGCCTCATCGCTGGTGCTGGGCCCGCTGGTGGCACGCACGGGGATGGCGCGGGTCTCGATGCCCGGCGGGTGCGCCATCGGCGCTCGGCCGATCGATCAGCACATCAAGGGACTGGAAACGATGGGCGCACAAATCGACTATGAACATGGCTATATCGAGGCCCGCGCCGAGCGCCTGAAGGGCGCGCACATTCTCTTCGACAAGATCACCGTGACTGGCACCGAAGACCTGCTGATGGCAGCCGTTCTGGCCGAGGGCGAGACGGTGATGGAGAATTGCGCGCGCGAGCCCGAGGTGACCGACCTGGCTGCGCTGCTGACCGCGATGGGTGCGAAGGTCGAGGGCGCGGGCACGCCTACCATCCGCGTGCGCGGCGTGGACAAGCTCCACGGAGCCAAACACCGCATCAATCCCGACCGCATTGAAGCGGGAACATTTCTGGTCGCCGGCGCCATCACCGGCGGGGATCTCCATGTGACCCAGTGCAAGCCCGCGCATCTGGCCGCGATCATCGCCAAACTACAGGAGTGCGGAGTGCGCATTGAAATTGCCGGCGAGGACCAGATCCGCGTGCGCAGCGAGGGCCAACTGAGGGCCGCGGACATCTCGACAGAGGAATATCCCGGCTTCCCCACCGATATGCAGGCGCAGTACATGGCGCTGGCCACGCAGGCGGAGGGTGCTTCGCTGGTGAAGGAAAACATCTTCGAGAACCGGTTCATGCACGTGCAGGAGCTGGTGAGGATGGGCGCCAATATCCGCGTGGACGGACGCACGGCGACGGTGCGCGGGAAGACGCCGCTCTCCGCCGCGGCGGTGATGTGCTCCGACCTGCGCGCGTCCGCGTCGCTGGTGCTGGCGGCGCTGGTGGCTGACGGCGAATCGATCCTGGACCGGGTGTACAACATCGATCGCGGTTACGAACGCATCGAGGAGAAGCTGCGAGGCGTGGGCGCGCAGATTCGGCGAATGGGCAACGTCTTCTGATCGGCAGGGCGTGCGACCATCCCGAGCGGCTCAGCGACCTC
>JASHRH010000347.1 GCA_030037475.1 Acidobacteriaceae bacterium | reverse complement strand
TCCGAAGCTGCAGCATCCGGTCTTCGCAGTGTGGCCGGGCGGTGTGCACTGGACGAGCCTGCTGGCCGCGGGGACGTGCATGCTGATCGTGGGCCTGCTGTACCAGGATATGCGCGCCATTCTGCGCATGGCGTGGGTGCTGTGGGCAGGCGTGATGGCGGCCATGGCGATGGTGCTGTTTGCGGGGCTGACGCATTTGCATCCGGCACTGTTACGGATTCCGCCTCACGCGTTCGGGTTTACGCCTGGATTCTTTGCCGGTCTGGGATCGGCAACTCTGATTGCAACCTACGACTACTGGGGTTACTACAACGTCTGCTTTCTGGGCGGGGAGATTCGCGAGCCGGGACGGACCATTCCGCGGGCAGTGCTGATTTCGATTGTCGCCGTGGCGGCGCTGTACATTGCGATGAATATCAGCGTGCTGGGGGTGATTCCGGCGCACGCGATGCGGAGCACGGCGGTCGCCGATATGGTGGCGCAGACGCTGGGAGCAAGAGCCGGCGTGGCGATCGCGTGCCTGATTATGTGGGCGGCATTCTCGTCGGTGTTTGCGCTGCTGATGGGCTACTCGCGCGTGCCGTATGCGGCGGCGCTGGATGGGAACTTCTTTCGCGCCTTTGCGCATCTGCACCCAAAGCGGCACTTTCCTGACGTGGCGCTGGTGGCGATGGGTGGCGTGGCCATGGTGTTCTGCTTCTTTAAGCTGGTGCAGGTGATTGCGGCGCTGGTGGTGATCCGGATCGTGCTGCAATATCTGCTGCAGCAGGTGGGCGTGATGGTGCTGCGGGTGCGGCGGCCGCAGATGGCCCGGCCGTTCCGGATTTGGCTGTACCCGCTGCCGCCGCTGCTGGCGCTGACCGGGTTCCTGTTTATCCTGGTGTCACGTCCGCAAGCCCGGCATGAGTGCTGGCTGGCGCTGATCGTCGGAGCGGTGGGCAGCGCGCTGTATTTTGCGCGGGCGCGGGTGCGCGGCGAGTGGCCGTGGCGGGTGAAAGCGGAGACATAGCGATGAATGGCTTTGTGCTGGCGGGCGGGCAGAGCACGCGCATGGGCCGCGACAAGGCTCTGCTGGAACTGAATGGCCGGCCGCTCGCGGCTCTCGCGGTCGAGAAGATGCGCGCGCTGGGGCTCGATGCGAGCATCTGTGGCGTGCGCCCGGATCTCGCACGCTTTGCCAGGGTGATTTCGGACAACTTCCCGCAGAGCGGGCCGGTTGCCGGGATTGAGGCTGGGCTGACCGTGTCCGAAGCTGACTTCAATCTGTTCCTGCCCGTGGATGCGCCGCTGGTTCCGATTGAATTTCTGCACTGGATGATAGCGCGCGCGAAGAGAAGCGGAGCAGTGGCCACGATCCCCGTGGCAACCGGCTTGCCGCAGCCGTTGTGCGCCGTCTACAGTCAGCGGCTCCTCGCTGGGCTGCGGGCGGCGATTCTTGTCGGTCACCGCAAGATGATGATGGCAGTAAGAGAAGCCGCGGCTTCGCTGGGCGAACGGGTGGATTTGTTCACGGTCGAATCCGTGGCGCCGGCGCTGCCGGCCGGAGCGTGGCCGATGAAGCCCGCGCTGAGGGATTGGTTCCTGAATGCGAACACGCCGGAGGAGTTTGCGCGGCTGAAGCAAGGGCAGGAGAGCAGGATTGCCTGAGCCAGCCAAAATTCCTCTGAAACTGCGAATTTGAGGGAACCGGCAGTTCGCCTCCGGCGTAGGAAGGGATATGAAAATCCTTTGCGCTGTCGCAGGCTCGGCTTTGCTCGCCTGCACCATGACGGGATATGCGCAGACCGATGTGGCGTGCGGGCAAACCCTGCAGGCTCCCATGCATTCCGACACGGCCCTCACCATCGACTCCCGGCCTGCGGGCCTGACGATTGTCGGAACCGATCAGCAGACGATTCGCGTGACGTGCACGGCCGAGGGTACAGAGAACGTGCGTGACGTGCGCGTTGAGTTCTTCGCCGGCAGCCCGGGCAGGCTGACGATCCGGGGCGGCACAAACCACAATGGCGGGGTGACCGTCCGCATCGAAGTCCCGCACCGGACCAGCGTGCAGGTGACGATGGGAGCGGGTGAGGTGACAGTCCAGAACCTGGAGGGCAACAAGGACGTCGACCTCTATGCGGGACAGGTGACGATCTCGTCTTCGCACGGATGGGATTACCGGATCGTGGACGCCTCAGTCGATATTGGCGAAGTGAATGCCCAGGCATTTGGCGCGGATAAGGGAGGATTCTTCCGCCACTTTACGCGGCAGAACCCGAACGGCGAGTATCGGCTCTACGCGCATGTGGCCACCGGCGAGATCGATCTGCTCGGCACGCAGCAGGGAAAGGCCGCGGATTAGCAGAGCGAGTGGAACACGATAAGCTGAACACAGGCAAGGAAAACGAGAGACGCGGTGGTCAGCCCTCCCCCCATTGAAGTGATCGAGAACGGCGCCGACAGCCGGAAGCCGTACATTGCCTTCGAGCATGTGTCGAAATCCTTCGGCAGCCTCCATGTGCTGCGCGACATCAGCTTCGACGTGATGCCCGGCGAGACGGTATGCATTCTGGGCCGCTCAGGCGTGGGCAAATCTGTGTCGCTGCAGCACATCATGGGATTCCTGAAGCCCGACGAGGGGCGGATCTTCGTCGATGGCGAGGACATCACGCAATTCGACGAGGAGCAGATGCAGGCGGTGCGGCGGAAGGTGACGATGGTCTTCCAGAATGGCGCGCTCTTCGATTCGCTGACGGTGGCGGAAAACGTGGCGTTTCCGCTGCGGGAACGAGGCAGGCTGAGCGAAGACGAAATAGTGCAGATCGTCCGCGGACTGCTGGAGATGGTGAACGTGGCGGAGATGGCGGACCTGCTGCCGTCGGATCTGTCAACCGGGATGAAGCGATCGGTGGCGATTGCGCGGGCGCTGGCGGCTGAGCCGCAGGCGGTGCTGTACGACGAACCGACGACGATGGTGGATCCGCTGATCGCGCGGCTGCTGGGAGATCTGATTCAGAAGCTGCAGCGACAACTGCATCTGACCAGCATTGTCGTGACGCACGACGTGCGCTTTGCCGAGCGGCTGGCGGACCGAGCGCTGTTTCTGCACGAGGGGCGGGCGCAGTTCTTCGGGACCATGGAAGAGATGAAGCGATCGGAAGACGAGGTGTTGCGCCAGTTTCTAAGCCTGGACATGGTGCCGGTGCCGGCGCTGTAGGCGCAGATTGCTACACTGAAATCGTGAAGATCGCGCTGGCCCAGATCAACCCTACGGTCGGGGATTTCCGGGGCAATACGGCAAAAATTCTTGAGTTTACGCGGCAGGCGCAGCAGGGCGGCGCGGAGCTGGCGGTATTTCCGGAGCTGGCCATCTGCGGATATCCGCCGGCGGATTTGCTGGAGAAACCGGCCTTCGTCCATCGCTGCGGTGAGGCGCTGGAGGAGATTGCACAGGCCACGGCCCAGGATGGCATTGCGGTGGTGGCCGGATACGTGACCCCATCACCAGAAGGCACTGGAAAACACGTCATGAACTCGGCGGCGCTGCTGCGCGGCGGCCAGGTGGAGTTTGTCCAGTCGAAGATGCTGCTGCCGTTTTATGACGTCTTTGACGAGCAGCGGTATTTCGCGCCGGCGGCGCGGCAGCAGATCTGCGAGATGAACGGAATACGCGTGGCGCTGACTATCTGTGAAGACGCGTGGAACGACAAGAGCTTCTGGGAGAACCGGCTCTATCAGGTGGATCCGGTAGAAGAGCTGATGAAGCAGGGCGCGGGACTGATCCTGAACATCTCGGCTTCGCCCTGGTGGCGGGACAAGCGGGCGCTGCGGCGGGAGATGCTGGCGGCGATCGCGGTGCGGCACCGTGTTCCGGTAGTCATGGTGAATCAGGTGGGCGGGAACGACAGCCTGGTCTTCGATGGGTCGAGCCTGGTGATCGGACCGGATGGGCAGGTGATCGCGCAGGCGCAAAGCTTCGAGGAGGACCTGATCTTCGCCGATCTGGATGCGCGAACGGCCGAATGCCGGGCAGAGAAGGGAAGTGCGGACGAAACCGGGGCGATGCTGGACGCGCTGACCCTGGGCACGCGGGATTACGTGCACAAATGCGGATTCCGCAAGGCCGTGGTCGGCCTGAGCGGAGGCATCGATTCGGCACTGGTGGCGGCCATCGCCGTGCGAGCGCTGGGGCCGGAGAACGTGACTACGCTGGGCATGCCGAGCCCGTACTCGTCGCCGGGATCGATCGACGATAGCCGGGAGCTGGCCAGGAATCTGGGGATTCAATTCGAGTTGATCCGGATCGACGAGATTTTCGCGGCGTTCAACCACGCGCTGGCGGGTGCGTTTGCGGGGCAGACGGCGGACATCACCGAGGAAAACATTCAGTCGCGCATTCGAGGCGTGCTGCTGATGGCTTACTCGAACAAGTTCAGCGCATTGGTGCTGACCACGGGCAACAAGAGCGAGATGTCCACCGGGTACTGTACCCTGTATGGCGATATGGTGGGAGCGCTGGCGGTGATTGGGGATGTCTTCAAGACTCGAGTGTACGATCTGTGCCGCGCTGTCAACGCGGAGAGGGAAGTGATTCCCAGGAACATCCTGGAGAAGCCGCCTTCGGCCGAGTTGCGGCCGGAGCAGAAGGATACGGACACCCTGCCGCCGTACGAGGTGCTGGATCCGATTCTGGAAGCGTACGTGGAGCACTACGAGACCCCGGAGTCGATTGCCGCGGCGCGGGGTCTGGATTGCGAAATGGTGCATCGGGTGGTCCAAATGGTGGAACGCAGCGAATACAAGCGCCAGCAGGCCGCGCCCGTACTGAAGGTGACGCCGAAGGCGTTTGGGATGGGGCGGCGGTTCCCGATCGCAGTGAAAGTACAAGTTTAAGAAAACCCAGGAAACCCCAGAAAGGAATGTAATGCAAATACGTTCACGATCCTGCGCGGTTCTCGCGCTCGCTTTGGCCGCTGGCTGCGTGCTGGCCGTAGCCCAGACCAAACCGGCTGCACCTGCGGCTCATGCTCCATTACCAGCAGCGCCGGCGCCGCCCACGGAACCGAAGTTTCCTCCGGTCCTCGCCTCGAATTTCACAGCTGCCTCGCCGACGAAGGCGGAGGTCGACGCTTTTTTGCAGGCCTCCTGGGGCTACGATCCGAACCGAACGTGGGAGGTGTACGCAGTCCAGAAGACTCCGGCTCCGGGGCTGAGCAAGGTGCTGGTTCTGGTGGCCGAGAAGCCGAATCCGCGGGTAGGAAATATGGGCTTTTTTGTGACACCCGACGGGCATCACCTCGTCGTGCAGGACGCGGTGCTGGACTTCGGAGCGCATCCGTATGAGGCCAACTACCGGACGATCCAGCAGCGGGCGGATGGCCCCTCGCTGGGGGCAACAGGCAAGCAGTTCGAACTGGTGGAGTTTGCGGACTTCGAGTGCCCGCACTGCAAGGATGCGCAACCGCTGGTGCAGAAGCTGGTCGCGGATTTTCCGCAGGCGCACTACGTCTTCGAGATGTTCCCGCTGGTGAGCATCCATCCCATGGCGTTCAAGGCTGCGGCCTATGCATCGTGCGTCAGTCAGCAGGGAGGAAACGCGGCCTTCTTCAAGTATGCGGATGCTGTCTTTGCCGCGCAGACGGAGCTGGAAGGCGCGGATGGCACGCAGGCGCTTCGAAATGCAGTGACCGGCATTGGCCTGGATGCGGACAAGATCGCGGCGTGCGCCGCCTCGCCGGCCACGAAGGCCATCGTGGAGTCATCGATGCATCTGGGACAGGATCTGAACGTGGATGAAACGCCCACCCTGTTCATCGACGGGCGTGGCGTGCCCATGCTGCAGGTTCCGTACGAGAATCTGAAGAAGATCATCGCGTGGCAGTTCGCACAGGACAAAGCGGCCCGGTAACCATGGCAGGATGAGGGCCGCATTCCTGCGGCCCTTTAATTTCCGCGAAAAACGATGCGATCGATGGCCAGCCAGCCAGGACCATCGGCGAGGAGAATCAGGGCCAGAGCCAGGAGGCTGAGAGGGAACTCGAAGCCGCCGGGGCCCGTAAGGCCGTGGTGCAGATGCACACGCAGAATGGCCACGGCCATGTCGATGGCAATCCCGGCAGAGGCAATCGGTGTAAACAGGCCGAGAATCAGCGCCGCGCCTCCCAGCAGTTCGGTAAAGGCGGCGACGTAGCCCAGCCAGGCGGGAATACCGAGGTGGGTGACAAACAGCGCAAAGCCATGCAGCGAGCCGGGATGCACGACTTTCTCCCACCCATGCAGAAGCATGATGGAGCCGAGAACAAGACGGGCGCAGAGAGCGACCAAAGGTCGAAGCTTTTCAATACGGACGATCAGGGAAAGGCCCTCCTGGCTGCTCAGTGTACCGTGCAATGCGCGCTTGGAGGGTAGGGGCTCACGGATGAAGCCGCAACAGGTATCTATTTGATTACGAGTATGTTACGTTCGGGGGGGTTCCACGGCGGCTGAGGTTTTTCTCTTGATTTCCATAGGAAAATTCCTTAGAATCATAAAGGTTTGTGACTGCCGGGCGGCATGTGGGTGAGGGCTCCCGGACCTTTGTACGTCACTTCTTTTCAAGGGGATACATTTCAAGATGGCAAAGCGTCGTGGCAATCCTAACTGGGGCAAGCCGGAGCCCATCGGCCCGGTTGTGCCCACCGTCACCTCCTTCGAACAAGTGGTGAAGGAGTTCAAGCTGACTCCGGATCAGTATGTCCGGTCGACTCGGTTGCGCGAATGGGCGCGCCGGAACCGCAACTCCAAGTACATTCCGGAATCGCTGCTGGAAGCGTGGGGTTTCGAGATCGAGTCAACACTCTGATCGGGTGCGATGAAGATGGCAACGCCGCCTGCGGGCGGCGTTGCTGTTTTTATGGAGGGCGGTCGCTGTACGGAGGCAGTTTCCAGGCGCAGGGTCAGTTCCAGGCTTTTGAGAGGGCACCGAGCAACCCGCCTCCGCGCTTCGTGGCGTAAGTTAGGTAACGGAGGGTCGCCGCAGCGCTCGATGGCAGGCCGGGCCACAGATTCTACGTCCGATAACAGATATTCTGTTGACTATAACCGGAGGCCCCAAAATGCAGGGCTGATGAGGCTGAAGGCCCTGTCGCGAGCGCGGACCACTCGCATTCAGATGGAAAGCGGGGGCTCCTGTTCTTCCTGCTGCCCGGGTTCGACCTCGCCAGCCTGCATGGAAAGCGCGATGCGGTTGCCGACGCCGACTTTGCGCATCATGCGGGCGATGTAGGCTTTGACGGTCTGCTCACGAAGGCTCAGGGCCTGGGCAATCTCGCGATTGGAGCGAGCCATCACCAACTGCCGGAGCACCTCCCGTTCGCGGTCGGTGAAATAAGCGCGCTGGATCTCTGCGGAAACCGGCTTGCCGCCGAATGCACGGTCCACAACGCGGGACAGGATGCGGCGTGGCGCCCAGATGGACCCGCGAATGACAACGTGGAGTGCCTGAAGGATTTGCTCGGGAGTGGAGGTGTCTTCGAGCCAGCCCTTGGCGCCGGCGCCAATCAGCACGCTAATGGACTCGTCGCCAAGGGGCGCACCCATGACAAGAGCGCGCAGGCGCAGCCGGCGTGAACGCAGGCTGGAGAGCATCTCGCAGGTAAGTCCTACATCGGTCAGGGCGATGAGGAGCACATCGAACTGCGGCTTGCGCACCAGATCCGTAAGCTGCGTGGCCCTGGCTTCGAAGGCGCCCCGCGCAGCAAGGATCTCGCTGAAGCCGGCGACGCGGAGAGGCTCAAAGTTGAGCAAGCCTACCCGAATCGGCCGTTTTGTTCCTGAGTTGTCCATGGCTCTCAGAGCTTCGGCAGAACAATCCCCTGCTGCTTCTGGTATTTGCCTTTGCGATCAGCATAACTGACCTGGCACGGTTCGTCCGACTGAAAAAAGAGAATCTGGCAGAGCCCTTCCCGGGCGTACACGCGGGCGGGCAGCGGCGTGGTATTGGAGATCTCCAGCGTCACAAAGCCTTCCCACTCCGGCTCAAAGGGCGTGACATTGACGATGATGCCGCAGCGTGCGTAGGTCGATTTGCCGACGCAGATGGTGAGCACATCGCGCGGGATACGGAAATATTCGACCGAGCGGGCCAGAGCGAAGCTGTTGGGAGGAATGAGGACGGATTCGGCATGCATCTCCACAAAGGACCTGTCGTCGAATTTCTTGGGGTCGACAATGGCGCCGTTGACGTTGGTGAAGATACGGAACTCGTCGGAGACGCGGAGATCGTAGCCGTAGGAGGAGAGGCCGTAGGAAACGACACCCTCGCGCACCTGCTTTTCGCTGAAGGGCTCGATCATGCCCTTCAGGGCTTGTTCGCGGATCCAGCGATCGCTCTTGATGGACATGAGGCTCCTTGCCGCATTCTGGCGGCGGTAGAGGTTGGAGTAGACCGGTCCAGACGGCGGGGTGACACGCACACCCGCGGCTGCGGCTGGAGCAGGTTTTCCGGTATCGATGGCATCTTACGGGACGCGTCGGCGCGTTGACAATGGCGGAAAAGCTTTCTAGCATCAAACTCGGGCGAAGAGAAACCGCGCGACGGGAGAAAACCTTGATAAAACAGGACATTATTCATCAGGTGATTGAGCGGACCGGCCTGCAGCGGAACAAGGCGGAGGCGGCCGTGGATACCGTGTTCGAGACCCTGAAACGGGCGTTGGCGGGGGGCCAGCGGATCGAGCTGCGGGGCTTCGGCGTCTTCAACGTGCGGCCCCGGAAGACCGGCATCGGGCGCAATCCGCGCACCGGCGCCGAAGTGAGTATCACCCCAGGCAAGGCCGTGCGCTTCAAGCCGGGCAAGGAACTCCATCTGCTGGACTAGTTTTGGGAAAGCTGACTGCGAAGCAGCAGATAGAAAGCACCTCAGCCTTAGTCCAGCTTTTCCGCCTCGATGCCGATGTTCTTTTCGCCGGCAGCCTTCTTTTCCCAGTACTTGCGAATCCAGGCCTCGAAGGTGCGGCCGGCGGCGTTGTCGCGTCCGGTGAAAGCGACAGCCGCGATGTCAGCATAGGAGACCGAGACTTTTGTGCGCTCGCCTGCGGGGATAATGCGAACGGCGGAGTCCTGAAGCGTGGCGCCGTGCCGGCGATCGAAGACATAGCCGTGGAGGACGCGGCCGTCTTTCAGGGTGAGGGTGACATCGCC
>JASHRH010000346.1 GCA_030037475.1 Acidobacteriaceae bacterium | reverse complement strand
ATCGTGCTGCGCGTCCACCAGCACAAGTTCTTCGAGCGCGACGGCAACGACCTGCACTGCGTCATTCCCATCTCGTTCCCGCAGGCGGCGCTGGGCGCTGAGATCCTGATCGCGACGCTGGACGGCGAGACGAAGCTGAAGGTGCCTGAGGGCACGCAAAGCGGGCAGACCTTCCGCATCCGCGGCAAAGGCGTGCCGCACCTGAACGCCTACGGGCGCGGCGATCTGCTGGTCCAGGTCGTGGTGAAGACTCCGGCGAAGCTGACCAAGGCGCAGAAGGAAACGCTGAAGGAACTGAGCGAGACCCTGCGCATTGAGAACACGCCGACCTCGCGCAGCCTGCTGGACAAGGTGAAGGAGATGTTCTCGTAGGGGAGCATCGCCTTCCCACATCTGCCAATGTCGGGCAGATGTGGGGCACCCGAAATTTTCCCTGACAATTACTCCTTCGGCAGCGGCTCGGGGATCGCCTCGCCGTCCTTGCGGGGGTCGGACGCACCGAAGTTCACGCCGGTGGAGAAGTCGCGCTCCACGGCCTGGCCGCCGCCCATGATTGCGGCGTAGTCGCCATCGACGTGAATCTGATGGCCGCGGGCCGTGAGCACGGCGCGCACGTCCGCCGGGATGCGGTCTTCCATGTCGACATCGCAGCCACCAAAGTCGATCTTGTCGAAGCGAGCGGCCTCCATCGCAGCCTGGATGTCCATGCCGAAATCCACCACGTTCGAGACGAACTGCGCGTGCGCCTGGGCCTGGTTGAATCCACCCATGATGCCGAAGGCGATGCGCGTTTGCCCGTGGGTCATGAAGGCGGGAATGATGGTGTGCAGCGGACGCTTGCGGCCGGCGAGCACGTCGGGCGAGCCGGGCTGCAGGTTGAAGAGCGCGCCGCGGTCCTGCAGCACGAAACCGGCTCCGGGCGGCACGAGGCGCGAGCCGAACTCCTCAAAGTTGGACTGGATGAGGGAGACCATGTTGCCCTCGGCGTCCACGGCGGTGAGGTAGGTGGTGTCGCCGGCGGGCGGCAGGCCCGGCGAAACATTACAGTTGGCATGTTTCATGTCAACGAGCTTCGCGCGCTCAGCGGCGTACGCGGGCGACAGCAGGCCCGCGATGGGGATCTTGCTGAAGCGCGGGTCGCCGACGTAGCAGGCGAGGTCGGCGTAGGCGAGCTTCTTCGCTTCGATCATCACATGCAGCGCGTCGGCGGAGTTGTGGCCGTAGCTCGCGAGCGGAAACTGTGCCATCAGGTTGAGCATTTCGAGCGCGGCGATGCCCTGGCCGTTGGGTGGGAGTTCGTAGACGGTCCAGCCGTGATAGGTGGTCGAGAGCGGCGTGACCCACTCAGCGTGGTAATCGGCGAGATCGGCCGCGGTCATCGCGCCGCCTTCCTGTTTTTCGAGCGCGAGGATCTTTTCAGCAATGGCCCCGCGGTAGAAGGCGTCGCGGCCGCCGTTGGCGACCAGCGTGAGCGAGCGGGCGAGGTCTGGATTGCGGAAGACCTGGCCGAGCGCGGGAGCTTTGCCGTCGATCAGATACGTCTGCGCGGCGCCGGGGTTCTTTGTGAGCGCGGGCGCGGCCCCGGCCCAGTACAGTGCGTCCCACTCGGGCACGGGGAAGCCTTCGCGCGCGGTGCGGATGGCGGGCTGGAGGTCATCGTGGAGCGAGAGCCGGCCGAAGCGCTGGAGGAGCTGTGTCCAGCCATCGACGGCGCCGGGCACGGTGACGGAGTCGATGCCGAAGAGCGGCATCTTTGTCATTCCGTGGTCGGCGAGGAACGCGAGCGTGAGCCCGGCTGGCGACCATCCGCTGGCGTTCAGGCCGTAGAGCCTGCCGGTCTTTGCGTCGTAGACGATGGCGAAGAGATCGCCGCCCATGCCGTTCATCATGGGCTCGACGACACCCATGACGGCGTTGGTGGCGACGATGGCGTCGACGGCGTTGCCGCCGTGGGCGAGGATCTGCGCGCCGGCCTGCGCGGCGAGGGGACTCTCCGCGGCGACGATGCCGTAGCGGGTGACGACCATGGAGCGCGCCTGGCTCCGGCTGAGCTCCTGGGCGGCGGCGGTCGTGAAGGACACGCCGACCAGGACGGTGGCGGCGAGAGCGAGGAGGATTTTGGGGATGCGATTCATGCGAGTTCGTCCGCGCAGACCATTATGGCCGGAATTCTTCATCCAGTGCCTCCGACGGGCTAAAGGGGGTGGGCCCCCTGGGGGGGTGGTCGGCCGGGTGATTGATTCTGCGAGGGTTGCGACTCGTTACCGATTTGACATCTCCTTTACCTTCCAGTCAATGCGGCGTTCGGCCGAATTTTAGGGCAAGATCAGCCAGATGCCGCGCGAGCGCTGCCGCCGAATTGAGAAAGAGCGGAGATCGCAGCCCCTGGGGGCTGCCATTTGGATCTGAAAAGCAAAAGGACTCGCGAGAACTGGTTTCGTCAGGAGGGTCTGGGCGTGGCCGCAGACTATGCACCCCGCTTCGAGGGCGGGGCGCATTCGATCCGTATTGGAGGGCTGAGCCGCGACGAAACCAGTTCGAGTGGCGAGTCCTCCTGGTTCAGGTTCCGGATTTAGTGTGCGGGACAGGAAGAATGGAAGCAAGAGAAATCGGTGGAGCGGACAGTACGGAAGTCATGGGGCAGCGATGAGCAAGCGAGTCAGCCAGTCAGCGCGCTACAAAGCCTTGTTGCAACCACTCTGTCGCCCCATTCGACTCGCCTTCGGCTCGCTCAGGGCAGGCTCCAGGCGGGTGACAAGGGTGGGGCACCCGAAAGTCGTGCCCTGATATAAACCCTCCCTGCGAAACCTTTCCGCAAGCTGTGAAGCCGTGCCTTTTCAAAACAGCTCTTAATCAGGGTCTTGTTATCCTGAACGCTATCACTTACCTAGTAATGGTTTTGCTGTACGAGATTAGCCGAGCTTGTATATACGTTCGGCAAGAGTCTTGATTACTAAAGTTTTGTGCAGTCTTCGTGTCGGATCGGCTATGCTTCCCGCACTGATTCCAGCAGTTCAAAACCAGAACCATCCGTAGATTCTGTGCGCAGTTCCTTTTCCCCGGCCCCTGCGTTGGACGTGCAGCCGTTGTGCGATTTTTGCCGTTCCGAGGAAAGTTATGCGTGGAATTGACCGTGGTGTGCTCGCTTTGTCGCTGCTGCTGGCCACTGGGC
>JASHRH010000345.1 GCA_030037475.1 Acidobacteriaceae bacterium | reverse complement strand
CTGATGATTGCAGGCATACACCGCCGTCTCACCGTTGAGCCGCTCGCCATGGAGAATCGTCACGTGCGCTCCGCTGACGGCGACGCAAAACCGCGCCCACATCCGCGCGATCCGATGCTGCAATCGTCCGCGCCCGTCGAAAAGCGAGGTCACGAGCGCGAGACTGCCGAAGAATCCCGTTCCCAGGAAGAAGAGGGGCGCGCGCATTCCGTAGCTGACAATACGCTCGCTCCAGGGCAGCGGATTGGGCCGGGGGCCGATGGAAGAACTCATCGCGCCGTCACCGTGGAGCGCTCGCCGGCACGTTCCACCAGCCCAGGCCGAACTTCGCCAACCAGATAAACCGATCCGGCAACGACAACGAGGCCCGACGCGGGAACCGTGGACCATGCGAGCCGCAGAGCCTCCTGCCCGTCCGTGGCCGCCGTCGCAGCAACGCCCGTCTTCGCGGCCGCGTGCAGCAGATCGTCGATGGTCGCCGAACGCGGCGAGGCCAGAGGCGCAACAATGACGCGATCGAAAAGCGGAAACAGAATTTGAGTCATCTCCTCAATCGCTTTGTCTTTCATGCAGCCGAAGACCAGCACGCGCGGGGACTCGCTCTCCAGCGCGGAGACCGCCGCGCGCAGCGCCCACGTGCCGGCGGGATTATGCGCCACATCGAGCAGCACCGAAGCGCAGCCGGGAATCGCGATGCGTTCCAGCCGTCCCGGCCACTCGGCATCATGAATACCCTCCGCAATCGCGCCAGCAGAAATATCGAACCCATGGTGATTCCGCAGCTCGACCGCCGTCGCAATCGCCAGCGCCAGGTTGCGCTGCTGATGCACTCCGGCCAGCGGCGAGTCGACCTCGATGCGCTCGCCCAGAACGGTGAGCGCATACCGATTGCGCAGGATGCCCCACATCTGCCCGGCTTTGGCAGATGTGGGAGTTCCAGACCGTGCTGCCGTCCTCTCCGGCGGAGGAACGTACTCCGCTGCGCTCACCCCGCGCACATTCAGCTCCGCGGCCACTTCGCCGATGGCCTGATTCGCCTCCGGATGCTGTGGCAGCGTCACCAACACGCCGTCACGGCGGAGAATCCCGGCCTTCTCACGCGCGATCAGCGTGATCGTATCGCCCAGCCACTCCATGTGATCGAGCGAGACATCCGTGATCACCGAGACCAGCGGCTCGACGACATTCGTTGCGTCCAGCCGTCCACCCATGCCCACTTCCAGCACGGCGATATCCACCTGAGCTTCGCTCAATGCCAGAAACGCCAGCGCGGTCAGGCTCTCAAAGAAGCTCGGGTGCGTGGGAAGCTTCCCAGCGGCGATCAACTGTCCCGCAGCATCGTCCACGCGGAAATAAAGCCGTGCAAAGTCCGCATCGCTGATCGGCTGTCCATCGATCCGAATCCGCTCGTTGACCCGTGCAAGGTGCGGCGACGTGTAGAGCCCTGTCTTGTAGCCCGCAGCGGCGAGAATGGCGGACAGGGTCGCGGCCGTCGAACCTTTGCCGTTTGTCCCGGCGATCAGTACCGAGCGAAACCTGCGCTCCGGATGACCAAGCGCCTCCACCAGCGCCCGCATTTCCTCGAGCCGAAACTTCTGCCTGGGCTGTCCGGGCAAACCATGAAGCTCGCCGGCGCGGGCATGCAGGCTCTCCAGTGCGGCCGCGTAGGACATGGTTCGATTCTAAGGGTCTGCCCCGCACCTTCGGAATCCGGCAGCCCCTGAAACTCCTGACCCCTCCGTGATCTCTGCGCTCTCTGCGGTAAAAGGTTTCCTGGACGCGGTAGTGGGTCAGTTTGGATTTGTTTTGAAGGGGCACGACTTCAGTCGTGCCGTAAAGAGCCTGATATACAAGGGGCTTTAGCCCCTGAGGTGAGATCCCTTTCAAACTGACCCACTGCCCTGGGCCGCGCTGCGGTTGACCCGCCCCGCCAACTGCCGATAAACTAAACCAGTTCGGCGATTCCGCCCGTCCCGTGAGGACCTCCCCGCGTAGCAGTGGGGATCGCATGGCAATCCGCCCAGCACAAACTGCAAGGCTGCGTCCCGTTTCGTCCTGGGCGCTGGAGGATGTATGTACGCGGTGATCCGCACAGGTGGCAAGCAATACCGGGTCGCTCCCGGCGACGTGGTCAGGGTGGAAAGCCTGCCCGCCGGCAAGGACGGCGCGGTGGAGTTCGGCGAGGTCCTGGCTTTCTCGAAGGATTCCGGCTCGGTGGTCAAGCCGCAGTCGGGGAAGGTTCTGGGCACGGTGGTGGGCGATGGCCGCGCCGACAAGATTCTGGTCTTCCACTTCAAGCGCAAGAAACAGTACAAGAAGCTCCAGGGGCACCGCCAGAACTTTACCCAGGTGCGCATCCGCGAAATCCAGGTGGACGGCAACAGCTACACGGCGTGAAGAACGGCCGGTAGCCTGTAGCCGGCAGCGAAGGCACCGGCTAAGAGCTAACAGCTAAAGGCTAAGGACATGGCACACAAAAAAGGTTTAGGCAGCTCGAAGAACGGTCGCGACTCCAATGCGCAGCGGCTGGGCGTGAAGGTGTTCGCCGGTCAGACGGTCACCGGCGGATCGATCATCGTGCGGCAGCGCGGCACCAAACTGAAGCCCGGACTGAACGTCGGGCGCGGCAGCGACGACACCCTCTACGCCAGGATCGACGGCAAAGTGAAGTTCATCGACCGCGGACGCACGGGACGCTTTGTCGCCGTCGAACCGGTCGTGGCCGAGTAAGCTCGCAGCACGTTTCAGGTTCAGGGGCCGGATGCCACGCATCCGGCCTTTGCTTTTTTGGCACTCGTTGCCAGGAAGGAAACCGTGCATTGGGTGCTGGCTGCTGGGCCCTCATGCCAACGGCCCTGGGGTATCCCCTTTTCGTGTCGCCGTGAGCATATGCTCCAGCTCTTGACGTATGACGTCCAGCGTCATACCATAAGCTGTGATCGTCAGCTTCCGGGACGCCGAGACGAAACGGCTATTCGAGACCGGAAAGAGCCGCCGCTTCTCGAATGTCGCGTCTGTGGCGCTCCGCAAGCTCGATCAGTTGATGCAAGCTGTCAACCTGAACGATTTGAGGATTCCTCTCGCGAACCGGCTGGAGGCCTCAGGGGTGATCGCGCAGGCACGCACAGCATTCGCATCAACGATCAGTTTCGAGTGTGCTTCCGATGGGAAGCCGATGGGGCGCATGACGTGGAGATTGTGGACTACCACTGATGGCGCGTGGCTGGGTGTTGCTGCTGGAGGATAAATTATGACCATCGTTCGGCCTGCGGGCGGCTGGAATCTGCAGCGTGTGACTACGTCTCCCGGCGAAATGCTGACGGAAGAATTCCTGAAGCCCTTGGGCGTCAGCCAGAATCAGCTGGCGCTTGCGCTTCGAGTGCCGGCCAACCGGATCAGCCAGATTGTGAAAGGAACGCGAGCAATCTCACCGGACACGGCCCTCCGTCTTTCCCGGTACTTCGGGAACAGTCCGGAGTTCTGGCTGAACCTGCAGCAAGCCTGGGATCTCAGCAACGCTGTGCATGCGGGTGCCGAGAAGATTAAAAGCGAAGTGCAGCCGCTCAGGAAGACGGCGTAGCCGAAAAAGCCCCGGTTTACCAGGCTGCAATGCAAACCTGCCTCTGAACGCGAAACCATCTCGAACAAGTTCCTCCACATGCCGGATGCCCCCTTGACACCGCGATGGTCGAATGTCTACCATCGTCAGTCATTGAGGGTCGAATGTCTTCCATGGGAAAGAAGGATCAACAACGCGCCAGCCTCCTGCAGGGCACCCTGGACATGCTGATTTTGCGGACATTGCTGTACGGCCCGGCGCACGGCCACGAAATCGGCAAGCACATTCAGCGCACCACCAACGATTTTCTCCAGATGCAGCACGGGTCGCTCTATCCCGCGCTGCACCGGCTGGAGAAGCGAGGATGGGTGAGCGCGCAGTGGGAGACGGCGCCGGACCGCAACCGGGAATTCAAGTACTACCGGCTGACCGAGCAGGGCCGGAAACAGCTCACCGTCGAAGAATCGCAGTGGAAGCAGATGGCCGAGGCCGTAGCGCGGGTGATGTGGCCGGCCATCCCCGACGAAGGCTGAATGGAAGAGAGCTGAGATGCGATGGTGGCGCAAGCGCGATGCGGACCTGGAGCGTGAGCTCCAGTCGGACCTCGACCTCGAAGAGGAAGAGCAGCGGGAACGCGGGGTGTCGCCGGAAGAGGCGCAGTATGCGGCGCGGCGGGCATTCGGCAACCCGACAGTCATCCGGGAACAGACGCGCGAAGCATGGAGCTGGAACCGAATGGAGCGCCTGCTGCGCGATCTCAGGATCAGCGCGCGCACTCTGCTCCGCTCGCCCGGTTATTCCGCAGTCGCCGTGCTGATGATGGCGCTGTGCATCGGCGCCGCAACTTCGCTCTTCACGGTAGTGCGTTCGGTGCTGCTGCGGCCGCTCCCCTTCCGCGATCCATCGCGGCTGGTGATGCTCTACGAGCATTTCCGCGACCCCAGCATGAACACTCAGGGCTTCAACTACAACGCCGTCTCTCCCGCGGACTACTACGACTGGCGCGCGCAGACGCACGGCTTCGCGGACATGGCCGCATGGCGTTACTGGCAATTCAATCTGACCGGAACGCACGGCGAATTGCCGGAGATCGTGCAGGCGAGGGGCGGGAGCTGGAACCTGTTTCCGCTGCTGGGCGTGCGCGCCGCGATCGGGCGCACCTTTACCGCGAGAGAAGACCGGCCCGGCAGCGATGCCGTGCTGCTGACCTGGAACCTCTTCGAGCGGAGGTTCGGCGCGGATCCTTCGATTGTGGGCCGGCAAATCCATCTGGACGGCCAGCCGCTGACGGTTGTCGGCGTGCTGCCGCAGTGGTTTACGTGGCCGGACGCGAGCGTGCAGATATGGGTTCCGTTTGCCGCGGTGTCACCGGAGCTCCTTGCGCATCATGATTTTCATTTCGTTCAGGTGGTGGCGCGGCTGAAGCCGCATGTGAGCCTGAAGCGCGCGCTTAGCCAGGTCGCCGCTGTGCAATACCGGGAACACCTGCAGAACCTGAACGCGCCGGTCGCGGAAGACGTTGCGTCGAAGACGCTGATCCAGGCGCTGGCAGAGGGTGTGAGGACGCCGCTGCTCGTGCTGCTGTGCGCGGCGGGCTGCATGCTGCTGATCGGCTGCCTGAACGTGGCCAACCTGATGGTGGCGCGATCGGCCTCGCGGCAACGGGAGACAGCGGTGCGCAGTGCGCTGGGAGCGCCCCGCGGCGCGCTGATCCGCGAGCGGCTGATGGAAAGTCTGCTCATCGCGCTGGCCGGTGGCGCAGCCGGTGTGCTGCTCTCGCTGGCGGCCACGCAATGGCTGGTGGTCACGTGGAAGGATCTCCCCAGCGCGCAGGGCATCCACATGGATGGCGTGGTGCTGGCCTTTGCCTGCGGATTGATTGCGGCGGCGACGCTGGTGGCCGGCTTGCTCCCGGCAATCTCCGCAACCGGCAAGGCCGCGATGGCCGCGCTGCAGGCGTCGTCGCGCACCGCGGCCGGAAGCCACGCGCGTACCGCGCTGCGCAAAACGCTGCTGACGGTGGAGATCGCGGCCACGGTGGTGCTGCTCATCGGAGCGGGCCTGCTGCTGAAGAGTTTCTGGCGGCTGCGATCGACCAGTGTCGGCTGCACAACGCAGAACATACTGACGATGCGGTACAGCCTGCCGGTAGAGCAATATGATACGCCTGCGAAGATGAACGCGTTCAACGAGGCGTTGCTGGCGCGGGTGCGCGTGCTGCCGGGAGTGCGCGCGGCGGCGCTGGGCACGATGGTGCCCGGGGCGGGACGCGGCGGCGACAACATCTTTACGATTCCGTCGCGTCCTCCGACCGCGCCCGGAGCGGCGCTGCCCGATGCGCTCACGCGGCTGGCGAGCCCCGACTACTTCAGGGCGCTCGGGATCCCGCTGGTGAGCGGTCGCTTCTTTACCAGTGCGGACCGGCAGGGGCAACCGAATGTGGCCATCATCAGCCGGCAACTGGCTCGGCAGTACTTCCCCGGGGAGAATCCGCTGGGCCGGCATGTGATCATTCCCGCCTTCGGCAACATCGATTACCGGATCGTTGGCGTGGTCGGCGACACGCTGGAGCAGGTGGGACAGCCCAGCACGCCGACCCTGTACGGCTCCGTGCTCCAGATGGGAACTCAGCTAGGCAGCCTCACGCTCGTGGTGCGCACGGCCTCGGATCCGCTGTCGTTCGCAATCCCTGTCCAGAAAATCATCGCGCAGCTCGACGCGCAGCTTCCCGTTTCCGATATCTTCACGCTCCAGCAGATCCTAACGCGCTCGCTCGGCAATCAGAGCCTGAGCGCCAGCCTGGTGCTGGCCTTTGCGCTGCTGGCTCTGCTGCTGGCGTCGGTGGGTCTGTACGGTGTGCTCTCGTATCTGACCGCGCAGCGCACTCCGGAAATCGGCGTTCGCCTGGCCCTCGGCGCGCCGCGCGAGCAGGTGCTGCGGCTGATGGTCAGCTCGGGCCTGCGCCCCGCGCTCTACGGGCTGGGAGTGGGTTTGGTGGCCAGCGCAGGAACAGCGCGGCTGATCGCGTCAATGCTCTATGGAACCCAGCCTCTCGATCCCATCGTCTTTGCAGCGGTGGCGGCGATGCTGCTGGGCGTAGCGGCGCTGGCGTGCGTGATCCCGGCATGGCGCGCTTCGCGCATCGATCCCATGCAGGCGCTGCGGATTGAATGAGGCGGGGCGGACTTTCGGCGCGCTCCCAGTGAGCCATGACCTTCGTACCCTGCGCGCCCGCATTTTTCTTGACTCAATTTCTGCCGCGCGCCACCCTGAAAGAAGAAGAGATGTGTCTCCCGAAGGGCCGCCGCAAGCGGCCCTTTGGCTTGGGTGGAGTGGGACCTGCGCTCTGCACGAGCACCATCCGGTAGGCGCGGCATTCATGCCGTGCTCGCTTGACGCTCAGATCGGAGGCGGCTTCAGCCGCTGAAGCAAAATAGCGCATTTCGCAAACAAAGGACTTACGGGGTAATACCCTCAGGGTATTACCCTCGAAGTTCAGCAAATCCAGGCAGTTGCCGCATACCCACCCTTCAAATTTTTTCTTCACGGGCTTGGAGGTGCTGTAGCCGGGGCAAACAGGCAGAACTCCCGGCAAAACAACACGCCTGTTCGCGGGCAATTTGCCGCAGCCATCCCCGGACCATACAATCGGGAATTGCGCGCTGTTGAACATCGAGCGCGCGGCGAATCGCCTATGAGTGAGCAGCCAGACAATCAGCAGCCGGCGGCGCCGGCTCCGCCGGCCTGGCAGAAGACGGAGCTGGCGCGGCATGGGCAGCGGCCCGATCCTTACGCTTACATCGAGCGCCTGTTTACCGACTTCTCGGAGATTCACGGCGACCGGGCTTTCGGCGACGATCCCGCAATGACCTGCGGGATGGCCCGCTTCGAGGGCGAAGAGGTGATGGTGATCGCCAACCTGAAGGGACGGTCAACCAAAGAGAAGGTGCAGCGGCGATTCGGCATGCCCGATCCGGAGGGTTACCGGAAGGCGCTGCGGGCCATGAAGTTCGCGGAGAAGTTCGGCCGGCCCATCATCACCCTGATCGACCTGATGGGCGCGAATCCGGGACTGGGCGCCGAGGAACGCGGACAGGCCGAGGCGATCGCGCGGAATTTGCGGGAGATGTCGCGGTTGCGGGTGCCGACCATCGCGACCATCACGGGCGAGGGCGGATCGGGCGGCGCGCTGGGGCTGGCGGTGACGGATCGCGTGCTGATGATGGAGAAGGCGATCTACTCGGTGATTTCGCCCGAAGCCTGCGCCTCGATCATGTGGCGGGACGCAAGCAGGCGCGTGGAAGCGGCGGTGGCGCTGAAGGCAACGGCCGACGACGTGAAAGAACTGGCCTGCGTGGATGACATTGTGCCGGAGCCGGAGGGCGGCGCGCATACCGATCCGGCAGCGGCGGCGGATCTGCTGAAGGACAAGCTCCGCCAGCATCTGAATGAACTGAAGGCGATGCCGCTCGAAGAACTGCTGCAGCGGAGATACGAGAAGTTCCGCAATGTGGGGCAGTTCTATACAACAGTAGACAGTAGACAGTAGTCAGGAGTCAGAACGCAGCTGCCGGTTGCCAGCGGCCAGCCAGGCCGGGCTGTTCCTCTCATGCAGGATCTGATCGTGCAATGTGACAATCGAAGAGCGACCGGCCCATGCCGAATCGCCGGAGCGAAAGCGTGACATTTGCGGAGCGTTTGCGGGCGCTGGGGTGGTTTCTGCTGGGGGCGGCGTGGTTTCTGGTCGCGGACCTGGTCTCGTTCCGGGCAGCGAACGGCATCACGGACGGCGACCTGCAGGATCCGCTGAACCGTATCTTCCTGCTCTTCCTTCTGGTGGTGGGCTACCGGATTCTGGCGAGGCTGAGCCAGCCGCGGAGGAGTGCGGCTCAAGCGACGGGGTTGGTGGTGCGGCCGGGCTGGGGAGGCGAGTGGGCGCTGGGCGCGGCGCTGGGTTGGGGCGGCGTGGTGGCCTGCGTGCTGCCGGCGGCGCTGATCGGGGGACTGGTCGTGCGGGAGTTCACCAACCCGCACCAGTTCTGGATGATCGCGGTGGACGTGGTGGCGCTGGGCGCGGGAACACTGGCGATCGAAGTTGCATTTCGCGGGTATCCCTTCCAACGGCTCACAGATGCGATGGGACCCGCGATGGGCACGCTGTTCATGGCCGCGGTATACGCGGTGTGGTGGACGCGGCAGGCTCCGATAACGGCGGCGATGCTGCTGACGGCATTTCTGCTGGGATGGGCGCTGGCGCTGGGCGCGCTGCGGACGCGCGCGCTGTGGGTGAGCTGGGGGCTGCACTTTGCGTGGGCGGCGGCGATGGGGATTCTGTTCGGGCTGCCGCTGGCCGGGCCGCTGAGCTACTCGCCGGTGATTGTGACGAACAGCCGGGGACCGGGATGGCTGACGGGCGGCGGGCAGGGCCCGGAGAGCAGCCTGTTCGGTGTGCTGGCTGCCGCGGCGCTGGTGATCGCCGTGACGTGGGCGACCAGTGACCTGAAATACAAACACGGGTTCGATGAGATCGTGCCGGGAGGGATTCCGGTGGATCTGGACGCGGCGGCTCGGCAGCAGCATGAGGCGGCGATGGCGACCGCCGCGCCGGCAGAGCCGAATCTGGTGCAGATCCTGCCCGCGCCGAGCGGCAGCGCACCGGAGCGGAGCGATGCGCGCGAGGAAGATGAGCCCGAGGCGACGTAGCCGCCTGTCCCGGTGCCGCTACTCGCTGTAGTGGAGGAGGCTGAAGACGTCGTAATCGCGGAGGCGGTCGCGGCCTTTAAGGAAGTCGAGCTCGATGGCGAAGCCGAGGCCGGCGATTTCTCCGCCTAATTGCTGGACCAGCTTGATCGTTGCTTCCATGGTGCCGCCGGTGGCGAGGAGATCGTCGACGACGACGACGCGCTGGCCGGGCTCGATGGCGTCGACGTGAATCTCAAGCGAGTCGGAGCCGTATTCGAGGTCGTAGGTGACGCGGGCGGTGGGGCCGGGCAGCTTGCGCGGCTTGCGCACAGGGACGAATCCGGCGTTGAGGCGGTAAGCAAGCGCGGGACCAAAGATGAAGCCGCGGGCCTCGATGCCGAGGACAAGGTCAATGTCCTTGTCGATGTAATACTGCGCCAGGGCATCGATGAGGGCGGAGAATCCTTTGGGGTCCCTGAGCAGCGTGGTGATGTCGTAGAAGAGGATGCCGGGCTTCGGGAAATTGGGAACGGTGCGGATAAGGGCTTTGAGCGGCTCGCAGTCCGTGGTGCAGGGGGTCATGGTCTTACCAGGCTCCTTCAATGGAAAACGCTCCCAGGCTTTCGCCTTCCTTCGGGTCCAGCTCGTGCTCGATGACGGCGTCGACGCGGCTGCCGCGGGGACCGCGGCGGAGGGCCTGCCGGAGCGCGTCGAGCACGGCCGGATCGCCCTTAGCCACGACTTCCACGTGGCCGTCTTCGGTATTGCGCACCCACCCGCTCAACGCGAGCGCAGCAGCTTCGCGCTGGACGAACCAGCGAAATCCCACGCCCTGCACGCGTCCACGGACGAGAAAGTGGCAAACCATGGAAACAGGGTCAGTGTTTCAGATCAGGTGGGACGGCGCAAGGCCGGGCGCGAAGCGGTAGTGGTGCCATTTGAAATCCACAGGCCAGGCTAGACTTCAGAGGCGGCGGTAGACTTGGGACATGGCGATCCGCAGGCTCCGCATTGTGAAGCGAACCCCGTCCACGCTGGGAGTCTGTGAGCGATGCAGCGCGGAGTTTACCGGCTCAGACGCTCAAATTCGGGAAGCGTTTGACGCGCACAAATGCGCTAG
>JASHRH010000344.1 GCA_030037475.1 Acidobacteriaceae bacterium | reverse complement strand
GAGCCGTGTTGCCCGCGCAGATCGGTACAGCAACCCAGGAGCGGCAGGCGAGTCACTGGCCCGGCTCGTCTTCGCTGACGGAAGAGGAGACGCTTCCGCCCGAAGCGCTGCGCCCGGAATCGCTCCACCCCGAGGCGTGGATGCTGGGCGCGATGGCGGGCCGAAGCCTGGCAATGCAGCACCTTTTTTCGCGGATGAGGTCGACTGCGCCGCATTTCCGTCTGGCGACGGTGGAAGGTGAACCAGGCAGCGGCAAGCTGCTGACAGCCCAGACGCTGCACGAACTGGGGCCTGCAGCCGCCGGTCCTTTTACTCCGTATGTCGCGGGCGATTTTCTGGAGAATCCTCAGGCGTTCTGGAAGGAAGCGCGCCACGGCCTGCTGTGGCTGTCGCGCGTCGACGAGCTTTCGCCGGAGCAGCAGCGCGGATTACGCGACTTTCTGGAACGGACGGCGCACGAGCGCATTCGCCTGGGCGCCACAGCCGGGCCTTTGCAATTGGTCGCGGGAGCCTCGCAGCCGCTGCGCCGAATGGCCGCCAGCGGGGCGTTCCGCTCCGACCTCGCCGGCCATCTCACCGCGATCCGGTTCGCTCTGCCTCCACTGCGCGAACGCCGCGACGACATTCCTCTGCTGGCCGCGATCTTTCTGCGACGCTGGATGAAGGAGCACGATCGGACACTGCGCGGCTTCGCTCCGGGGACGCTGGCGCGTCTGGCCGCCCATGACTGGCCGGGCAATGTGCGTGAGCTGGAGTCAGTGATTTCCGCGGCGGCGCTGGAATGTCCGGGCCAGTGGATTCGCCCCCTGGACCTGCCCCGACTGGAGTGGCCGACACCGGCGGTCGCGGTTGCGGTCGGCGAACCGGCAATCGAGGACCCGAACCTCGACCGCGCCATCCTTCGCCACATCACACGGATTCTCGCCCGCTGCAACGGCAACAAGGTGCGGACCGCGCGACTGCTTGGCATCAGCCGCTCCACGCTGTATCGACTGCTGGAGGGTGGCGGGAACCGGGCGGAGTAGCGACGCCTAATGCCCGCCGCGCGCCGCGTTGCGCCTGTATTCTGTCCTCAAGCCTTCCCATGCGTCTCCGCTTGTTGCCGCTCGCCTCTCTTTTCCTTTTCGGTCCGATTCCTGCACCCGCACAGAGCCTGCCGGTTTCGCCGACTGGTGTTGCCCAGGCCGATCCTGCTGCCCGGACAAAAGCTCTCAACGACTTGTTCGACGAAATCTGGCAGGACCAGCTCAGCCACTCGCCGCTGCTGGCCTCCGGCATTGGCGACAAACGCTATGACGCGCAGCTGCCTGACTATTCTGTGGCGGCCTATAACGATCAGCTCGCGAGCGATGCACAGTTCTTTGCGAGGCTGGCGGCGATCGATACCGCCGGGATGCCGGAGCAGGAGATCCTGAGCCGCGACCTGATGATCCGGCAGTTCATGCGTGCACAGGAGACCTCGCAGTTCAAGACCTGGGAGATGCCGGTGACGGCGTTCCGCGGCTTGCCGGCCACGCTGCCGCGGCTGGCTGGAAAATTGCATTTTGCGACCGCGCAGGATTACGACGACTACACCAATCGTCTGGACAAGGTTCCTTCCGCGTTCCGCCAGATCACCGACAACATCATGATTGGCATCGAGGACCAGCGCGTGCCGCCGAAGTCGACGCTGGAGCAGTTGCTGGCTCAAATCAACGCGCTGCTGGCGATGAAGCCGGAAGACAGCCCCTTCGCGGCTCCGCTGCGCGAATTCCCCGGCTCGATTTCGGCGGCCGATCAGGCAGGCCTGCGGCAGGAGGTACTGACTGCGATTACGAAGCAGGTGTATCCGGCGTACCAGCGCTTCGCGAAGTTTCTGCAGGCGGTGTATATTCCCGCCGGTCGCGCGGAGGACGGGCTGTGGGCGCTGCCCGATGGCGACGCGTATTACGCCTTTCTGGTGAAGCAGAACACGACGACGGACCTGACCGCGGCGCAGATTCATCAGCTCGGGGAAATCTGGGTGGCGCGCGACGAAGCCGACGAGCTGGCGCTCGGGAAGAAGCTCGGCTATCCGACGCTCGCCACGTTGCGGACAGCCATGGCTGCCGAGCCGCATCTGCATCCGACCAGCGCCGCGCAGCTTGTTGAGGCATACCGGAAAGATCTGGCGGAGATAAGCGCGAAGATGCCGGAGTTATTCCCCGCTGCGCCGCAGATGACGGTGGATGTGAAAGCCATGCCGCCATGGATGGCGCAGGATCACGGCGCGGCGGCTTTTCTGCCCGATGCGCCGGGCGGAGGGACGCTGTACGTGAACACTGCAGACCTGGCACAGCGCTCACTGGCCGACGTGGAGTCGATTGTGTATGACGGTGTGGTTCCTGGCGAGGGATTCCAGATGTGGGTCCAGCGCGGGCAAACCGATCTGCCGGCGTTTCGCCGCTGGCTGATGATTCCCGCTTTTACGGAGGGGTGGGGACTCTACGCGGAGCAGCCTGGCGAGGACGCCGGGTTCTATCAGGATCCGTATGCCGAAGTCGCACGACTGGAATATGACGAGGAGGCTTCGATCGCGCTGGTGGTCGATACCGGCATTCACGCGGATCGCTGGACGCGGCAGCAGGCGATCGATTACTACCACGCACACTCGGGACTGAGCGACGCAGCGATTGAGGCGGCGGTGGATCGGATCATCGCCGAGCCGGGTGAGGCGCTGAGGGCAAAAACGGGCGAACTGGAGATGCTGGGGCTGCGCGGCGCCGCACAGAAGACGCTCGGCGGGCGGTTCGACCTCCGCTCCTTCGACCAGGAAATCATCGGCTCCGGAGCGCTGCCGCTGGATATGCTTTCGGATCGCGTGGCGGCGTGGATGAATGAACAAGCGACAAAAAGACAATGAACTCCGAATGCCCGCCGCAGAGGTTCCGCTATTCTAAGAATCACCTATGGCTGACAACCTTCCCAACCTTTCCGGCGCGCGCGTCGCTGTATTGGGCGCGGGCAAAATGGGCGGCATCCTGCTTCAGGCATTCCTGAAGCAGCAGATTCTTTCGCCCGAGCGACTGCTGGCCACCGTGGCGCACGCGGAGCGCGCCGCGGCACTCTCCGCACAGTGGGGCATTCAGGTTTCCAATGACAACCTGTCCGCGGCCGATGCGGCGGACGTGATCCTGCTGGGCGTGAAGCCGTTCCAGGTTCCGGCGCTGCTCGAAGAGATTCGCCCGGCGCTGACCCCGGAAAAGCTGCTGATCTCCTTTGCGGCGTCGGTGCGGACGGAGGCCATTGAGCGCGCGGCGGTCGAGGAGGTCCCGGTGATCCGCGCCATGCCCAACACGCCCTCAATGCTGGGCGCGGGGATCTCTGCGCTTTGCCGCGGGCGGTATGTCCGACCTGAGCACATGGAACTGGCGGAGAGCCTGTTTGCCGCGGTGGGCCGCACGGTGGTGGTGGACGAGAAGCACATGGACGCGGTGACCGGGCTGAGCGCCAGCGGTCCGGCATTTATCTACATCATTCTGGAGTCGCTGGCTGAAGCCGGGGTAAAGGTGGGGCTGCCGCGGGACATCGCTACCCTGCTGGCCGCGCAGACCACCTTTGGCGCCGCGAAAATGGTGCTGGAGACCGGCTACCATCCCGCCCTGTTGAAGGATGCTGTGACAACCCCTGCGGGCTGCACGATCGACGGAATCCTGGAGCTGGAGGAAGGCGGCTTGCGCGTAACTCTCATCAAAGCAGTTATGCGCGCGTCGCAGCGCGCGAAAGAGCTGGCGGCCGGATAATTTCCCCGTCGAGGAAGCGTGCCGGGGACCCGGGACCGCGGCCGAAAGTTCGCGATGTCCTCTCAGCCCTCGGCGGAACCGAATCCGGAATTCAGCCCCGGCCCACAACCCGGCCCCGAACTGGTCGTCTTACCACAACCTGCTGGATCTTCAGCCCCATCCCCCGCCGTGCCGGCGCCGCGCGCCCGGGTGTTGCAGTTCCCTGCCCCGGCTCAACCGGCGGCGACCGCCGCGGCTGCCGCTCAGCCACCAGCATGCTTGTTGCTGGAGTTCGTCGTGCTCTACATCGGCGGACCGCTGGTTATCTGCATGAGGCTCACCAGCAGGGTGAACGCCTTCGAGATGCTGTGGCTCGCGGCTGCAATCTGCCTCGTTCTGCTGCTGAAGGATCCGACGTTCGATCGACGGCAACTGTGGGATGCCGCGCCGCTGCGTCCTCAGCTTCCGCAAATTCTGGCGCTGTTTGCCGCCGGCGTGGCGACTCTGACGGCGCTGGTGCACGCTTATGCGCCGCGCCTGCTCTTCGGGCTGCCACGCCGCGATCCGAGGATGTGGGCTCTGATCCTGATCAGCTATCCGATCCTTTCGGTTCTGCCGCAGACGCTCGTCTACCGCGTCTTTCTCTTCCACCGCTATCGGCCGCTGCTGCGCATGGCGCCGAACCAGCGCGCGGCTGTGCTGATTGTGGTCAGCGGAGTGGCGTTTTGCTTCTCACACATCGTTTTTCGCAACTGGGTCGCGCCGGCGCTCACGCTGCCCGGCGGACTGCTGTTCGCGACGCGCTATCACAACACGCGCTCGCTGTGCGTCTCGTCGCTGGAGCATGCGCTGTATGGATGCTTCCTCTTCAGCGTGGGGCTGGGACATTATTTTGGGATGCTGTAGGAGGCTGCAGAATCCCAGGGGCTAAGGCCGGACTTCAATCTGGTGGTTGCGGAAAAATGCACGCAAAGAGCAAGAAGCGTCCCTCAGCGGCTCAAGCCCGGTTTCATTTTGGGGCATTGAACGTACAGGCTGAAGCCCGCACCCTTGAAACTGAGACACCACCGACAGCCCGCGACTGTGGCCGGCGGCGGGCTGCGGGCGATAAAATCGAGTTTTGCGGATTTCCCTCCGGATGGTTCCCAGTAACAACCCGACGCGGCCCGGAGCGGCGCTGCGCCGCTTTGCGTGGGGCGTGCTCGCGTACAACGTGGCGGTAATCGTGTGGGGCGCGGCGGTACGCGCCACCGGCTCCGGCAACGGCTGCGGCGAACACTGGCCGCTGTGCGAGGGCACCGTGGTCCTGCACCACCCGACCATCGCCGCGATGATCGAGCTGGCCCACCGGGCAACCAGCGGCATCGACGTGCTGTGCGTGCTGGCGCTGGCGATCTGGACGTTTCGCGCCGTACCCAAACGGCATCTGGCGCGGGCGTGGGCTGTGGCTGTGCTGGTGCTGACCTTCAATGAGGCGCTGATCGGGGCGCTGCTGGTGGAGCTGGGGCTGACGGCCAATAATGCTTCTCCCGCGCGGGCGTTTTACCTGGGACTGCACCTGACCAACACGCTGCTGCTGCTGGCCGCGCTGGCGCTCACCGCGCACTTCCTGTCGCGGCGCAGCGCAACGATGCGGGGCCGTTTGGCGATCCGCGCGCCGGGACTCGCGCTGACCGGGCTCATCTCAGTGCTGCTGGTGGGCGTGACCGGCTCGCTGGCGGCTCTGGGCGATACGCTGTACCCCGCGCACAATCTGTGGCGCGCCATGGCCCGGGATTTCGCGCCGGGCAGTTCGTGGCTGCTGCGGATCCGGTGGCTGCATCCGGCGTTCGCGCTGGGGGCGGGCGTGTTCATCGCGTGGCTGGCGGTGCGCTCGCTGGCGCGTCCGGCGGATCGGCGCCTCGCTGGCGGGGTGGTTCTGCTGCTCATCACGCAGTATTTCCTCGGCCTGGCCGATCTGGTGCTGCTGACGCCTACCGCGCTGCAGATGGCGCACCTGCTGGTGGCGGACTTGTTGTGGATCGCGCTGGTCGTGCTGTGCGCGCGCGTGTGCCTTGTGCCGAAGATGGCTGCCGTCGAAGCCGAGCAGACGGCTGCATAAGCAGGACCCTCCCGGCGTTTGCAGGGGCGCGCCATTTCGCGCTATCAACAGAAGAATCCGCTCCTGCGCTTCGTGCGGGTATACGCCTGACTCATCTGAAGACGGTCAGGAGCCGTTCACCGGCTGGCTCCTCCTGAAAGGAGCCAGGCATGGATCTTTCCGCTCAGTATTGCCCCACCCGAAGAAATATCGAGGAGCATTGCTGGAATCTGGCCAGCCGACTCTCCGAGACAACCGCTGTTCTCGCGAAATCCATCGGCAGAGACCGCCAGCTTTTCCTGGCAACATGATCGGATTGTCAGCACACCCGGGAAGAGCGTGCTTTCCCACTTCTGCCAAATTCGGGCAGAAGTGGGGCATCCGGCCGGCTGCTTTTGCTACACGAGCGCCGGGGCGTGGACCTTGTCGTACCACGAAGTGGCTGCCCTGAGCGCGTGGTTTACGTTCTCGATGTTCTCGACGCCGGTCGTGTTCAGCCAGTCCTCGAAGTGCTTCGCACCCTGCTTCGCGTAGACCGCGATGCCGTCCTTCCAGGTTGCGCGGCCGCAGAGGACGCCATTGAAGGGCGCGCCCGACTCGGCCGCCAGCTCGAGGGTCTCGATGAAAACCGGGTTCGATACGCCCGCCGAGAGATAGATGAACGGTTTGTGCGTCGAGGAGGCCGACAACCGGAAGTGCTCGAGGGCCTGCTTCCGCGTGTAGGCTTCCTCGCCCTTGTAGGATTTCGTGCCGGAGACGAACTCCATCTGGATGGGCACTTCGACCTTCAGGACATCGACGCCATAGCGCTCCTTGCCGAACTCTTCCATCGACCCGGTCACCACGTCCGGCTTGCGCCGGGCGTAAGCCAGCGACTTCTCGCCTTCGCCGTGAACGTCGTAGCCGACGGTTTCGAGGAAGAAGGGAATGTCGTGGGCGCGGCACTCGTCGCCGATGCGCTCGACCCAGGCGTGCTTGTGGTCATTGATGGGCGATTTCTCGAAGGGCGTGTAGTAGAGCAGGACCTTGATACAGTCCGCGCCGGCTTCCTTCAGCCGCCGGACGCTCCACAGGTCCAGCAGGTCGGGCAGGCGGCCGGGCAGGGCGGCATCATAGCCGGTCTTCTCGTAGGCCAGCAGCAGACCCTTGCCGTTGCGGCGCTTTGAAGCGGGCAGGCCAAATTCGGGATCCAGCAGGATGGCCGAGGCGTGCTTCGTCAGCACCTCGGTGACCAGCTCTTTGAACTCCACCAGGGCCGATTCCGGCACGTCGGCCACGCCCTTTTCCTTCGCCAGCGACTTGCGCAGCGATCCGCGCTGGTCCATGGCGGCGGCGGCGATGACGCCCCGCTGATCCGATACGGCCTTCAGCCCGGCCAGTTTGCCGGGAGTCAGATGATTGTTCGACATGAATCCTCTCTCTCCGCTCGTGTGGAACAAAAAGTGTGCCCAGTCAGATTTTATCGTCCAAAACGGACGGTTGGCGAGGGCGCAAAGGTAACCAGATTTGGATGCGTTAAAAACGGGAAGCAAACGGGCTTTCGATGAGCTACGCAGCGGCGATCGCCTTCCGCTGCAGATCGAGCAGCTCGCGGATGCCGGTTTCGGCCAGGTCCATCATCTCGAGCAGGCGAGCGCGCGGGAAGGCCTGGCGCTCGGCGGTGGCCTGCACCTCGACCAGGCCGCCGTCTTCGGTCATGACCAGGTTCATGTCCACCTCGGCCTGGGAGTCTTCTTCGTAGGCGAGATCGAGCAGGACGGCGCCCTCGACGATACCGACACTGGTGGCGGCAACCAACTGGCGGAGCGGCGATGCCCTGAGCGCGCCGGTGGCGACCATGCGGTTGAAGGCGATCGCCAGCGCGGCGCAGGCTCCGGTGATCGCCGCAGTGCGCGTGCCGCCGTCGGCCTGGAGGACATCGCAGTCGAGGACGACGGTGCGCTCGCCGAGTGCCTGGAGGTCCACGACGGCGCGGAGCGAGCGGCCGATGAGGCGCTGGATCTCGTGGGTGCGGCCGCCGATCCTGCCGCGTTCCGCCTCGCGCGGGCTACGGGTGAGCGTGGCGCGGGGAAGCATACCGTATTCGGCGGTGACCCAGCCACGGCCGCTGTTGCGGAGCCAGGCGGGGACGCCCTGTTCGACAGTAGCGTTGCAGAGGACACGGGTGTGGCCAGCCTCGATGAGCACCGAGCCTTCGGCCACCTGGGTCCAGCCGGGAGTGAGGCGCACAAGGCGCAACTGGTTCGGTGCGCGGCCTTCGCTGCGAAAGAACGCCATAGCGCCATTGTACGGGTTTGGGAATGGAGCATGAGACGGTACAGAAACGGGAAGACAAAGGCAAATGGCTGAAGGGACAGGAGATCGAGAGAACAGGGCGGGCGAGAGCTTCCCGATTCGGCACGGAATGTACCGGAAACGGAGCGAGAGGGCTGCAACGGCGGGCGGAAGTAAGTCTTGCGCTCTGAAGCGGATGGGAGCAACGGAGGGATTTGGCACACAACGTGTTCTGTTTTGGGGCACAGTTTCCGAACCTGGATAACTGCACGGAGCCGTGGCGATCCAGAGCGTTGCGGCTCCGCACAGCGACGAGGGAACGAAACGAAAGGAAGAACGCGCGATGGGATCGACCGCACTGGCCCAATCACGATCGCTGCTCCGGCGCAAAGCGCCGGAGGCGCAGGAACCGCCCGAACCAGAGCAGCGCGCCGGCGAGGTCCTGGCCGGGCTGGAGCACGACGCCCGCAATCTGGTGACGGCATTGCGCCTGTGCGCGGAACTGCTGGGCGAGCCGGGGGTGCTCCAGCCGGAGCACGCGCACCATGCCGCGGAGATCGCCGCGATGGCCGACGCGGCGGCGGGGCTGATGCGGAAGCTGGCGCTGCTGGCGCGCACCGGACAGAAGAGCACGCCGGTCGAACAGCCGGTCACGGATATGGCGGAGACGCTGCGGCATGTGGGCGGGCTGCTGGCGGCGATGGCCGGGCCGAAGATCGAGGTGCAGACGGAGTGTCTGCCGTGCGCGGGGATCCTGCGGCTCTCCGAAGAGAGCCTGACGCGGATTCTGCTGAATCTGGTGCGGAATGCCGCCGATGCGATGGCGGCGGGAGGACGGATTCGCATCACCGCCCAGCGCGGCGGAGGGGCGAACTTTTTCTTTACGCTGCCGGACGATCTTCAGCCGGGGAACAACGCGGCGGGTGCGGCGGAGACGGTGGTGGTGTGCGTCGAAGACAACGGGCCGGGCATCCGGCCGGAGCTGCTGGAGCATATCTTCGAGCCGGGATTCTCGACACGCCGCAGCCTGGCGCCGTGGCCGGAAGCGCAGCACCAGGGACTGGGACTGAGCATCGTGCGCGAACTGGTGGAGGATGCGGGGGGAACCATCCGAGCCGTGGCCCTGCCGCGACGGGGAGCGCGATTCGAGATCGAGTTGCCCCTGACTAACGTAACCCTGTCCTTACCTTCGGAAGGGGCGATTTGCACCGGGAGCGGGGCGCCATGATGCGAGGATGGGAAACAGCATCGCCCCCGGGCCCGCCTATGCCGTTGCCGCTGGAATCCGCGCCGCTGCACCTGCTGGTCGCCGATGAGGATCCGTCGATCCGCCGCGCGTGCTGCGAGATCGCGCGGATAGAAGGCATGGTGGCACACGAAGCGGATTTATGCGCACGCTCGCGCGAGCTGCTGCTGGCGCGAGGCGCGGACCTTGTGCTGGTGGATGAGAAGATCGCCACGGGCGCGGGATGCGTGGTGCTGGAGGAGCTGCGGCAGATGCGGCCGGAGCTGGCGGTGGTCTGGATGACCTCGGCCTCCACGGTGCAACTGGCCGTGGAAGCGCTGCGCTTCGGGGCCAGCGATTATCTGGTGAAGCCCTTCACGGCGGAGGAACTGGCGGTGGTGCTGCGACGGCTGGCGCGGCGGCGCACCCTGGACCATGCCAGCCGCGGGCTGCGCGAGCGGCTGCGCGCGGGGCAGGGCAACCTGCTGGGACAGAGCCCGGAGATGGAAAAGCTGTTCCGGATTCTGGGGCGGGTGGCGCAGAGCACGCATCCGGTGCTCATTCTGGGAGAGAGCGGGACGGGAAAGGAGCTGGTGGCGCGGGCGATCCACGCCAACGGAGCGGGAGCGGGCAAGCCTTTTGTGCCGGTGGACTGCGGCTCGCTGGCGCCGACGCTGATCGAGAGCGAGCTGTTCGGACACGTGAAGGGAGCGTTCACCGGCGCGCACAAGCCCAGCGACGGGCTGCTGGTGGCGGCGGGGAACGGGACGGTCTTTCTCGATGAGGTCGCGGAGCTGCCGCTGGAACTGCAGGCCAAACTGCTGCGGGCACTGCAGGAGAAGGAGGTGCGACCGCTCGGCGGGACTCATGTGGTACCCATCGGGGCGCGGGTACTGGCTGCGACGCACCAGGAGCTGGCGAGCATGGTGGAGCAGGGCAAATTCCGCCGCGATCTTTACTATCGGCTGAACGTGGTCAAGCTGACGCTGCCGCCCCTGCGCGAGCGGAAGGAAGACATTCCCCTGCTGGCCGCGCATTTTCTGGAGCGGAACAGCCGGGAAATGGAGCGCAACTTTCGGCTGAGCGCGGAGACCCTGACGTTTCTGGTGGAGTACGCGTGGCCGGGCAACGTCCGTGAGCTGTCGAACGCGATTGACGGAGCGTGCAACCTGTGCTCGGGCGAGACAATCGAGATGGGCGATATGACGACGAGTATCCGCGACAGCTGGATGCACGCCAGAATGAAGAGCCAGACGGCTCCGGAAAGCAACGGCTGGGCTCCGGCGGTGGAGACGCTGGCGGAGATGGAGAAGCGGGCGATCCTGACGACGCTCGAACAGGTGCATGGCGACAAGCTGCTGACCGCGCGGCTGCTGGACATCGGCAAGACCACGCTCTACCGCAAGCTGAAGGAATATGGAGTGAGATCATGAGCGCCAGGGAAGAGGCCCAGCCCGGTGCGGTGCTGCTCGTCACCGCGATGGACGAGATGGAGACCGCGGCGGCGGCGCTGGCGGAAAGGCTGGGAAGGACGGTGGAGATTGCGTCGACGCGGGGCGCGGCGCTGCGGCTGCTGGACCGGCGGAATTATGCGGCGGTGGTGCTGGACCAGATGCTGGCGGAATCGGATGCCGAGGGAACGGACCTGATCTGGAAGCGCGCGGGGCTCGCGGTGCCGGTACAGATGAGCTTTGCGCTGGCGGGGAGCGCGCGGCTGGAACGCGAGGTGCGCAGCGCGCTGGCACGGCGGAAACGCGAGCAGCAACTGGCCAGCGAGGCTGCGGCTGCGGCCATGGACGCGGAGCTGAAGGATGCGGTGACGGGGTTCCTGCTGGAGTCGCGGCTGGCGCTCCGGGAGGAGAATATTCCGCCGCGCATTGAGGGGCGGCTGCAGACGCTGGCAGCGATGGCGGAACAGCTGCGCGACCGGCTGAGCGCGGCTTCGCCGGCCCCGGATTCCGCCGCCGGCGCACGGCTCTGATCGCTGCACAGGAAGGTTCGGCCACTGCGCGCCAGGCGTGGCACGCGTGGCGATGACGCCGGGGCCATCGAAACATCCTCAGGATGAGCTGCCCGGCGAGTTCAATTTCCGGTGGTGTCTCAGTTTGGAAGAGAAACATCCCTCAGGGGCTCAAGCCCGGTTTTATTTTGCGGCATTGAACGTACGGGCTGAAGCCCGTACCCTTCAAACTGAGACACTACCCAATTTCCGGCTGGCAACGGTGTGTCGGCGGACCTCCATCCCAGGAAGTGAACCCAATTTGCGCGCGAGGGAGGAACACGCGATGTCGGAGCCTCTGCATGGATTGAAGATCGCCATTGTGGCGACGGATGGATTCGAGCAGTCGGAGCTGCTGGAACCGAAAAAGGAACTGGAAACAGCCGGAGCGAAGACCGAAGTGATCGCGCCACATGGCGGCGAGATTCGGGGCTGGGATAAGAAGAACTGGGGCGACAAAGTGAAGGTGGACAAAACGCTGAGCGAGGCGCGCGTGGACGATTACGACGCGCTGGTACTGCCGGGAGGCGTGATGAATCCGGACCACCTGCGCATGGATGCAGCGGCGGTGCAGTTTGTGCGCGAGTTTGCCGGGACCGAGCGGCCAGTCGCGGCGATCTGTCACGGGCTGTGGACGCTGGTGGAAGCCGGCGCGGTGCAGGGCAGGACGCTGACCTCGTGGCCCTCGCTGAAGACGGATCTGAAGAACGCGGGCGCCA
>JASHRH010000343.1 GCA_030037475.1 Acidobacteriaceae bacterium | reverse complement strand
CGATAAGCGTGTCGTAGATGCGGTCAATCATCAGCTCGCGCAGAATGCCGTCCTGCGTGCCGGATTTGAAGAGATCGTCAGCGATGTAATGCCTGAACCCAAGGGCCTCGAAGAAATCCTGATCGACAATATTGGCACCCGTGGAGACGATGGCGTCCACCATGTTGTTGCGGACCAGATCGACGAAAACCTGCCTGAGACCGGCGGAGATCAGCGAACCGGCAAGGCAGAGGATGATGCCGCAGTCCTCATCGCGCAGCATGCGCTCGTAGATGGAAGCCGCACGGGCGAGGTCTCGGGAGCTGTAGGCCATGGAGTGCATGGCTTCGACCAGCGGCACCACATTGTGCTGCTTGATATCGATGTGGCGGATGGGGGTGCTGAGAAGCTCTTTCTTTGAAGACATGGCGAAGTCAGGATAACAAAGGAAGGCAAGGCAGGGGTTGGCGAGCGATGAATGGCGCCAGAGCTGGTTTCCTCAGAAACCTGGCTGCCGACGGCGCAGCCGCCGGTTGCGCAGCCACTTGGCAAAACCCAGCACGAAAAGCATCAGCCCGAAAGGCATGCACATCATGGCGGTCATCAGGGACAGCCAGCCGCCGTTACTGTGCGGGCCGTGAATGCCGATGGGCCCGAAGACGGTCAGCGCCAATATCGCCGCGAGAACGCCAGCTATCAGAATGCCGATGCCGGCGCGCAGCAGCGCGCCCGTTCCATCATCCCCTGTCCGGATCTCCGGTTTCTCTTCCATCACCACACCGGCTGTCGAGAATTTTGCCATTTTACAATCGGTTCCTGTCTCCGCCGGTCTACCGAAATGCCGCTACCAGCATGACGCGCACCACCACGCCGGTGATGGAAACATACAGCCACAAAGGAAAGGTGAAGCGCGCCACTTTGCGGTGCATTCGAATGCGCCCTGAAAGCGAAAGATAAAACGTGATGAGCACCACCGGCAATCCCAGCGTCGCCAGCACGATATGGCTGACGAGGATGGGCAGATATACACGGTAGTAGACCGCGTCGTGCACAGGGTAGAGTGTGTCGCCGTGCAGCGCGTGGTTCGCCGTATAGCTAACCAGGAATAACGTGCTGAACGCCAGCGCGGTGAACATGGCCCTGCGATGGGCGGCGATGCGGTGTGTCCTGACGAAGTAGTAGCCGAAAACCAGCGCGACGGCCGCCAGCCCATTCAACAGTGCATTCAGATTGGGGAGAAACGTGTAGTGCAGGTTCCGCTGGTCCGCTGCCGGATGCACATAGATCAGCCAGAAAAGAAACAGCGTGGCCGCTGCGCTGATGCCGATGATGGCTGTTACCGGCACCGAGATCGACCGCTTCGGGCTCGTCGCTGTGATCATGCTTCCCGGTTCTCTGTCCCTATGCTGCGCATCGGGGCGCTATTTCCCAGCCGCGTTCAGCATCAGGACGGTGAGCAGCAGCGGCAGATAGATGACGCTCACCTTCAGCAAATCGCGCGCGTACATGCGCGACTCGGCGCTCGAGCGGGCACGCACGATGCGGGTGAAGCGCAGCGTGTATCCCAGATAGAGCAGGCCGAGCGCCAGGGCCACACCCGCGTAGATCTTTCCGTCCATGTGCAGCCACAGCGGGAGCAGGCTGACGGGAACCATGAGCACTGCATAGGTGAGAGCCTCCAGCGCCGTAGACCAACCGTCGGGCTGCGCCACCGGCAGCATGCGGATGCCGGCGCGCGCGTAGTCCTCGCGGTAGAGCCACGCGATGGACATGAAGTGCGGGAACTGCCAGACGAAGAGGATGGCAAACAGCGCAACCGCCGGCCATTCGATCATGCCGCGCGCGGCGGTCCAGCCCAGCAGCGGCGGCATGGCGCCGGGAAACGCGCCGATGAAAGTCGCCAGCGTGGTCACCCGCTTGAGCGGCGTGTAAACGCCGACGTACAGGAACGCGGTGAGCAGAGTCAGTCCGCCGGTGACGAGGTTGGTCTCGTGGGTGAGCCAGATTGTCCCCGCCGCGATCGCCAGCAATCCGAGGCTGATGCCATGCGCCAGCCCGATGCGTCCCGCTGCCATGGGACGATTGGCGGTGCGCAGCATCCGTGCGTCCAGCCTGCGCTCGATGCACTGGTTCAGTGCGGCGGAGCCGGCGGAAACCACTGTGATGCCGATCAGGGTCTCCAGCAGGCCGGGCTGGATACTGCTGATGCCCGAGCGCATGGAACCCAGACAGAAGCCCGCCCACGCCGTCAACGTCACCATCAGCGTGACGCGCAACTTGAAGAGCTCGCGATAGTCCACCAGAAGCGAGGCGGTAACACCAGCCCGCGGAGCGTGCAGATGTGCAGGCTTCTCCCAGTGCACCGCCGTCGGGTCCAGCGGGACAGCGCCGGACTCCAGACCTGAAGCTGCCGGGTTCACAGGCATGGGATTCCTGAAGGACAGGCGCGATGAATGAAAGGCAACACCATGAGCGAGGAGTCCGGGGAGTTCAGCGGGACAGCCTATTCATCATGATACCTGCCGGAGCGGGCGGGATGAACCGCGCGGAGCGGCAGCGAAGAAATGAGGAGCGCCTGATCATGTCTTCGATTCGAGAGTTGGCGGCTCAATGAGGTTGTCGTCATGGACGGCATATTCATTGAGGATGACAGCGATCAGCACAGCGGTAGGCACGGCGACCATGGCGCCGATGACGCCGGCCAGCGCCGAGCCAATCAGCAGTGCGATGAGGATGGTCACGCCAGCCAGATTCACCTGGGTGCGCATGATGCGCGGGATCAGCCAGGTGTTCTCGACCTGCACATAGATGAAATAGAAAATGAGGACGCCGGCCACGCGGCCCCAGGAATCAAGGGCGGCGACAATCACGACCAGGGTGACAGAGACCAGGGCGCCAGCCACGGGAACGATGTTGAAGAGGCCCATGATGACACCCAGCGCGTAGGCGTAGCGGATGTGCAGCAGCACGAAAACGATGGTGCTGGCAACCCCGAGGATGAGCATCAGGGCACCCTGGCCGAGCAGCCAGCGCCCCATGCGGTTGGCGGCCTGCTCCAGCGTCTGATTCAGGCGCAGCCGCCGCTCCAGCGGAAACAGGGAGAGGAACCATTTGTAAGCCTCGTCTCCTTCCAGAATGAAGTACACCGTGAGCACGACGCCGGCAATGACGCGAGCGAGCGCGCCGGCCCAGTCGCTCGCGAACTTCAGCACATAGCTGGCGAAATTGCCGGCGATGCTCTCGACCTTTTCCTGGAGCGAAACCAGATCGATATCACGGATGAGCGGCAGGCGCTGAAGGCGGCTGAAGAATTCCGGCCCGCGCTGCGGTAACTGGCGAATGAAATCCCGCAGGTCCCGAAAGGCCGGCGCAAGCGCGAATACGAAGAAGACAGTGAGGCTGCCGACCGCGAGCACGAGGATGAGGAAGACGGCCATCCCGCGCCCCGGATGCCAGCGGCCGATGTGCAGCTTCATCACCGCGCGTACCAATGGCATCAGAACTACGGCGAAGAGTGCGCTGACGTAGATGACCACTAACACATCGTGCAGCAGCCAAGCAAAGTACAGCGCCAGCGCCACGCCGAAGGCATACAGCACCATGCCGCGCGGCCCGAGCGGTCTGCTCATGCGGGTACCCCACTGGACTCGGTCGAATGGCCGGAAGAGCAATTCACCTCATCCGAAATCGCCGCCAGCAGGAAGTCCACGACGGCCTGCGGCGTCTGTTTCGCAGTGGCGATGGTGAGGTGGGCCCGGCGATACCAGGGCAGCCGCGCCTGCCAGCGCTCGGTGAGCCGCTGGCGGTCCCGCAGCACCGGCCTGACCGGCCCCTCAGAGTGCTGGGCGCAGCGTGACAGCAGCGTTTCCAGTGGAGCTTCCAGGAAAACGGTACGGCAGCCCGGCAACCCAGCCAGAAACTCCCGTGTTTCGGCGCGTTCCAGCGCGCCTCCGCCCAGCGCCAGCACCAGGCGTTCGCCGGTTGCGGTTTCGCGGATAGCCGCTGCTTCCATCTCGCGGAAGGCCGCCTCTCCGCAATGCTCGAAGATCTCGCCCACGGTCATCCCGGCGCGCTGTTCCACCATCCGATCCGTATCCACGAATCGCCAGCCGAGGCGCGCAGCCAGCAGCTCACCCACGGTCGTCTTGCCGGCGCCCATGAACCCGGTGAGGACAATGCTGAAGATGGTGGCCGGAGAGGCTCCCGGCGATGCCCTGTGACCGCTCATGCGTGCTTTCGATTATATGGAGGCTGACGCCGGGAAAGGCCTTTATTTTCTGCCCGCGGAGACCGACTTCACGTCCGGCTCATCGCCCCTGCGAATCGCCTGCTGGATATGCTCCCACACGGCAGGGCTGGGGTCGTGAATGGGCAGCAGCAGACGGGCCTGCGCAGCGATGTACTCCAGATCGCGCACCAGCGCAGCGCACATCTCGCACGACTTCAGATGTTCCTGTGCGCCCAGATCGGCTTGCGACTCGAACAGCTCCGGCAGCTTCTCCTGAAATTCCGCACAGGTCATGATCTTGTCCATGGCGCGCAGCACAATCACGCGATCTGCTCCTTCCGCTGCCCGGTTCGCAGCAGATCGCGCAGCTTCATGCGCGCTTTATGCAGTTGCGACTTGCTGTTGCCGATGGAGCAGTCGAGCATCTCCGCTATCTCATTATGCTCGTACCCCTCGACGTCGTGCAGCACAAAAACCAGACGGTAGCCTGGAGGCAGGTTCTCGATCGCCCGCTCCAGGGTAACCCGGTCGATGGAGCCGGAGAGCGTCAGATCGCGCGCCCCAATGTCCTTACGCGGGCCGTCATCCTGGGCGGGTTCCAGCGTCTCCTCCAGCGATACCTGGGGCAGGCCCTTGCGGCGGAGATGCATCAGCACCACGTTCACCGCCAGCCGGTGCAGCCAGGTGGAAAAGGCGGAGTCGCCGCGGAAGGTCCCGATCTTGCGGTAGAGCTGCAGGAAGGCTTCCTGGGTCAGGTCCTCAGCTTCGGCCACATTGCCCAGCATGCGGAGGCACAGGGAATAGACTCGCCGCTTGTGCATGGCGTAAAGCGTCTCGAAGGCACGGCTGTCGCCGCTCTGGGCCCTCTGAATCGCTTCCTGTTCTCCGGCGATGGGCGGATTGCGACGCAGATGTTGGGTTGCCGGCCTCGGCTGGGACGGTCCAGCATTCATCAGAACAAACCTTTCCACGGCCATTGTTCCACGAGAAGGTGCTCCGTCGGCTCTGCTTTTCCGGGTCTTCGGCGCAGTCGGGATCATAGAGGGCAATTTTTGCGGGATGTTACGCAATAGCACTTCGACGCAACCCGGTACGGGGAGGGTTGCCTGAGCGCAAAGTATTGCAAAGCCGCACGGACGCGCAACAGGACCGCCGCGTCCGGAGACGGGAAGGAGAAAAGATTACCGGCCGTAGAAGGCGGCGTTCTTCGCCTGGAAGCTCTGCCACTTCTCGGGCAGGTCGTCAGCAGCGAAAATTGCCGATACCGGGCACACCGGAACACAGGCGCCGCAGTCAATGCATTCCACCGGGTCGATGAACAGCTGGTCCGAGTCGGCGTGTTTCGCCTCGTCCTTCTTGGGGTGGATGCAATCCACCGGACACGCATCGACGCAGGCGGTGTCCTTGGTGCCGATGCAGGGTTCCGCAATTACATAAGCCATGTAGTTCCTCTTCGGGCGTGAATTCTGCAATCGTGCCGAGCCGTGCGCGCCAGACACCCACCAGCGCAGACGATTTTCCCGTCCCAGACCTCAGCCCGATTGTTCTTGCAACGGTTCATTCTAGCAGGGCGTCACCTTGCTGTAAGGCGGTTCGCTCTCAGGCGGCAAAACTTCGGGAATGTTGACACCGGTCAGCCACGCTGCCGCGCCGCCGCATATTCCCTCGGAGTCGGGATCGGGCTCAGATCCTTCCCCGAAAACATATTCGCGAACAGCGCGATCAGCTCCTGCTGCAATCGGCCGTTCGTTGCCAGAACCTCGCGGCTGTCCAGCCGGAATAGGTCACCGGCGAAGTCCGTCATCGTCCCGCCCGCTTCCAGGACGAGCAGCGCCCCAGCCGTAGTGTCCCACGGATTCAGGTTGAACTCCCAGAACGCATCCAGGCGGCCGCATGCCGTATAGGCCAGATCCAGTGCCGCTGAGCCGGCTCGGCGAACCCCATGCGAGCGCAGCGTGAACTCCTGGTAGAAATGAATATTCGGGTTGGCATGGCGCTTGCGGCTGGGAAAGCCCGTCGCCAGCAAAGACTCGGAAAGCGTTTTCGTCGCCGACACATGGATGCGGCGCCCGTTCATCCAGGCGCCGCGGCCCACCTCCGCCGCAAACAGCTCGTCGCGCATGGGATCGTAAATCACCCCCGCGACCAGTTCGCCGTCCTGTCCGTCGGCCAAACCTGGCCTGCGCCGCTCCAGCCCAAGCGAGATGCAGAACACCGGAAATCCGTGCGCGAAATTCGTGGTGCCGTCCAGCGGATCCACGTACCAGCGATACTCGCTTTCCATCCGCTGCCGCGCGCCTTCTTCCCCGAAGATGCCATGCGTGGGCCACGCCGCGCTGAGCCGCTCCACGATCAGCTTTTCCGAGGCGCGATCGGCTTCCGTCACCAGATCTACGTCGCCCTTATACTCGGTCGCCACGCCGCGCTCGAAGAAGCGGCGCACCAGCGCCCCGGCTTCCTGCGCAATTTCGGCTGCCTGCGATGCGATTTTCAGCTCGCTGGGAAGGCGAGGCCCCGTCACCGCTCGTCCTCGCCGCCGTTTTCTGCTCCGCTGTTGCGACGTGCGCTTCGGCGAGCGCCTTTACCCTGCTCGGTGATGGTTCGGATCTGATTCTTGTAGATGAACAGGTTCGGCTTGCCTTCGCGCGTCAGCCGGATCATACGGTCGTCGAAGTACTCGATCCAGCCGCTTACGACTTCGCCGTCGCGGAGCTTCACGATCACCGGAACCTGGCGCTCACTCAGCGAGCGCAGGTACAAAGCTTCCTGTCCGGTTTCACCCGGGGGAGGAGCTTTTCTTTGCCGGCGAGAAGCATGATCGAGCGGCATCAAGCTCATTGTAGCGGAGCGTGGCCGGATTCCAGAGAACATGGCTTACGCTATGATCGCAGCACGAGGAGACACGTTGCTTTCCCTTCTCGCTCACCGCCATTCCCGCCGGTGCTCCGGCTTCGCGGCACTGGCGTTCTGGCTGGCAGCGCAGGCGGCCTCGGGGCAGCCGTCGATTGTGGCCAAGGCGGGCTCTGCCGGCAGCGCTCCGCTCCCCGATGTGTCCACCCTCATGGCACAGGTGCGCGCGCACCAGCAGGCGATGGACGCCATCCAAGAAAACTACACCTATCACGAGACCGATCTGACCCAGATCCTGAACAAAGACGGCAGCGTGAAGAAAACCGACTCCGAGACATACGAGATCTTCTTCGTCAATACGCACGAGATTCAGCAGCTCATCGAAAAGAACGGCAAACCCCTCGATCCAGGCCAGCAGCAGAAGGAGCAGGCCCGGGCGATGAAAGACATCCAGCGCGCGCAGCAGACACCGCCCGGCCAGGCTCCGAAAGGCGAAGTCGTCATCAGTGTCAGCGGTATTCTCGCGGTGGTGCAGGTTTCCACGCCGCGCCGCGTCCTCCTCGACGGCCGGCCGACCATCGCCTTCGACTTCACGGGCAACCCGCATGCGAAAGCGCACGGCATCGCGGAAGAAGCGGCACGCAGGATGTCCGGCACCGTCTGGATCGACGAGAAAGACCGCGAGGTCCGCCGCATGACCGCCCACCTCGACGAGAATTTCCATGTCGGCTTTGGAATGGTCTCGCTGAGCCAGGGCAGCAATCTGGTCTTCGATCAAAAGCTCGTGAACAACGAGCTCTGGCTGCCCACCAGTGCGGAAGTGAATCTGAACGCCCACGCCTTCGGCTTCTTCGGAGAGCGCGCCACCGTCCACGTCACGGACAACGACTACAGGAAATTCCACGCCCAGGCCATTCAGCTTCCCGGGGCCGCCGTTGTTCCGTCCAACCCTCACTGAATCTCCTGGAGCCTTCATCCGTGCGCCGGAATCCAAAAACCGTGGACGAACTTCTCCTGAGAACCTTCCGCCCGGGCGACGAAGATGCCTTTCGCCGGCTCAACGAAGCCTGGATCGCACAGCTCTTTTCCATTGAGCCGGTGGATCGCGAGGTGCTGGACGATCCCCGCGCGCACATCCTGAGCCATGGCGGGCAAATCTGCATTGCCGAGCGGCGTGGCGAGATGGTGGGCTGCTGCGCGCTGATTGCGATCGCACCGGATGAACTGGAGCTGGCGAAGATGACGGTCGCGGAGTCCGCACGCGGTTCCGGCGTTGGCCGCAAACTGCTGCGCTTCGCCATCAGCGTGGCGCGACAGATGGGCGCGCGCCGGCTCTATCTTGAGTCGAATACCCGCGCTGCGGCGGCGATTCGTCTCTACGAGCAGGCCGGTTTTCAGCATATCCCCGCACCCGCGCACCCATCGAAATACGAGCGCGCAAACGTCTTCATGGAGCTGCCGCTCGGCGGTTCGTAGCCAGCAGGGGTTCAGGACCGGGCTGCCGTGGGAAAACCGGCGAGGCTTCCCTGTGCGGAAGAGTTACTGAAGCTGCGGCTCGCCTTCCCCGCCATGCCAGCGATGGCGCGCGTGCCGCTCCTGCATCGCCTCGAACTTCTGCTTCTGCTGGTCCGTCAGCAGCGCCTCGATCTTCGTGCTGGAATCCTGCTGGATGCTCCTCATCTGGCTGCGCCGGTCTTCCTGAGTGAGCGACTGGTTTTGCCAGAGCGCCTGCATTTTCTGCTGGCGATCCACCAGAATCGGCCTGATCTGGTTCTGCTGATCGGCGCTCAGTCCCAGTTGCTTCGTCATCTGCTGCAGCTGCGCATCTGGATCCATCCGGCGGTGCCCCTGCCAGCCCTGGCCGGCGCCCTGGCCGTTGTCGCTGTACTGCGCGCGGGCCGCCGGGGCTGCGCCGAGGGCCAGTAATCCAGCCAGTGCAAACGTTATTGTGGTTTTTCGCATTCGACTTTTCTCCGTTGATTTTCCGGAGCGTGCGCCGGTCTCCCTGGCCGCCTCCGGATGACTCCAGCGCGAAAGACGGATTCTGAGCCGCACAGGATGCAGTCCCGCAAGAGAATTCAGCGCGCAGGATGCGGTGGCATCGGAACCGGAGCCGAACGCAACCCGCAGCGCAGCAGATTCGCCACATGCTCGCCCGGAGCGGGCAGATAGGCATAGGCAAAGACCGCCTGATACCGGGTTTCGCCGGGATAACGGCACATGGGACAACCTGGCTGATAAGCAATCGAGGGATGATTGCGCATCGCTTCGGTCCATTGACGCGATGCGTGGGCAGGGACCATCAGGTACTGCGGATATGACGGCGGCACGGAGGGCCGCCAGGCGAACATCCGTCCGCGCGGATTCTCCGCATTCACCAGCGAACCGCCGCGACCCGCCGAAGACCGCCACATCCAGCGATTCCCTACCTGCGCGTACCAATGCGCGCTGGAGGGAACGGGATTCTCGAGCCGGATCGTGCGCGGGGTGCGGTTCTCAATCTCGAACAGGAATCCCGGACCCTGGCCGGACACATCGCCCAGGTAGCTTGCGCTCAGTTCCACACCCGTGCAGGGCAACACATACGGGCCCGGTCTCCGAAGCACGCCGGCTGCGGACACAGCGGCAGGCAGGCCAGCATTGGCAAACAGCACAAGCACAAGGGCGATTCGCGTCAGGCACATGCTCGCTCCGGGAAGCGTCTCAGCGTTGTCCGAGCCTGTTCAGATCGATGGACTCGTACGCGTGATGTTCGATACCGGCACGGATCTGCTGCACGGTCCAGCCGCGCTTCGTCATTTGCCAGGCATAGGCTTCTTCGGCGGCACAGGTGCCGCAAACAGCACCGTGCGTGCCCTCGAAGCAGCTATGCAGGCTGGTGTGCCCGAGCGCCCGTTCGCATCCGCAGAGACAGGGGAGCTGGTACAGCACATCGGGAATCTGCGCGGCTTCTTTGTACACCGCGGCCTGCCACGGCTTCTGGAAATACGGTCCGGTGAGCTGGCTGCCATGCAGGATAGACGGCAGCTTCTGCCCCGCAGCCGGAGGTACGTTGTGGTAGGGCGGAACGTCGCTCTGCGGATTCGACCACTGGGCATCAACCGCGGGTAAACGCAGCGTGCTGGCTGGAACCGCATAAGCGATGACAACCAGCACGGCCAAGGCAAGGCTGACGGCGGCACGCTTCACTGGGGAATCCTCCGCGGTCTTAATCGTACCAATCCCGCGATGCCTGCGCGGGAGGCTGGAGCCAGGGAACGCCGCAAAAAGGCAAAAAAGACGGCACGAACGGTAGTTTGTTCGTGCCGGGAGGCCAGTGACGCAACTGAATAAACTCTTCCGAACCGGGTGTTTATCTCATCTTTTGCCGGTTCTTGTCAAACCCCTTCACTCACTGTGATGCTGGCACCAGATTAGGAGGTGCGATCTATTTTTCAGAAGAATCGTCTGTCTGTCTCTACAAAATAGCGTATATCGAATCTGAGTTCCACACAAGCCCTTCGTTATACACTCGAACGTTGCGCGATTGAATCAGTGAAGCATGTCCGATCCTGCCGATTCCCTGAAAAACCCGACTTTCCCCCGACGCGGGTTGCGGTTTCTCGGCACTGGACTTCTGATCGCCGGCTCGGCTCTTTTTGGAGGCCTGGCTGTGGCGTTCTGGGGCCGAAAATCCCTGGCGAAGCTCCGCCAGTCCGCCCCACCCCGGCCTCAGTCCCCTTTACCTTCTGAAGACGAGAAAACGGGATAAAAGTTGCTCTGCGGGGGCAAGAAGCACAGTCATGCTGCCGCGTGGCGTCACTCCAGGCTGTCGATAGCCGACGCCAAGTCGAAGTCCCGGTCGGTCAGGCCCCCTGCATCGTGGCTTACCAGCGCCAGACGCACCTTGTTGTAGCGGATGTCGATGTCAGGATGGTGTCCGGCACCTTCCGCCAGTTCCGCCACGCTGTTCACAAACTGCATCGCCTCGACAAAGCTGGTGAACTCGCAGCGGCGCACGAGCTCGCCGCCTTCCAGTTTCCAGTGGGGCAGAGTCTGTAGTTTCGATGCAACCGCACGATCATCCAGCAGGGGCATGGGATAATCTCCCGGACTCGAATTCTCTCCCACCCTGGGGGTCTACACCTTCAGATCCTCGATCGCGCCGGCGAACGACAGAGGAGAAAAGCGCGGGTGACGGGTCATTTCCGCACGCAAATCCTCCCACAGGCTATCCGGCAGCCCAAGGAAGACCTCGACCATTGCCGGATCGAACTGCGTGCCGGAGCATCTTTCGATCTCCCTGCGCGCCGCGGGGTACGAACTCGCTTTGCGGTACGGCCGATCCGACGTGATCGCATCCAGTGTATCGGCTACGGAAAAAATCCGCGCTCCCAGCGGGATCTCCTCGCCCTTCAGGCCCCGCGGATAGCCATTGCCGTCATAGAACTCCTGGTGGCTGTAAACGATCTCGGCCGCTTCTTCGAGAAAAGGAATCTTGCGCAGAATCTGATAGCCGCGTGTGCAGTGCTCACGCATGATCGCTGTCTCTTCCAGCGTCAGTTTGCCCGGCTTCAGCAGGATCGCATCAGGAATGGCCATCTTTCCAATGTCGTGGAGAAAGGCGCCTCGCGCAATCACCCGCGTCTGCGCCAGGTCCACCCCGCAGTGCCGGGCCAGCGCGATGGTGTAAGCGGTCACCCGGCGCGAATGGCCCTCGGTCTCCGCGTCTTTCAGATCCAGCGCGTCGCCCAGCGCCTCCAGGGTGATGTCATAGGAACGCTCCAGGTCGGTCATTGCCTGGCGGAGCATTTCCGTACGCGCGGAAACCAGTTGCTCCAGGTTGTGCCGGTAAACCAGGTTTTGCTGTACCAGCCGCCGATAATCCAGCGCGCGCCGCACCGTCACCAGCAACTGCTCTTTTTCAAAAGGCTTTAACAGATAGTCGTATGCGCCCTTGCGCATCGCCGACAACGCCACGGCTACATCGTGGATCGCCGTTACCATCACCATCGGCGTGTCGGGCTGTAGTTCCCGGATCCGCTCCAGCAGGCCAATCCCGTCCAGCCCATTCATCACAATGTCGGAAAGGATCAGGTCGTACGGCGGGTCGTGCTCCAGATGCTCGATGGCTTCCAGGCCGTTCGCTGCCAGAACGGGCGTGTAGCTGGATTTCTCCAGCATCGCCGCCATGAGGGTCCGCACATATGGCTCGTCATCCACGATCAAAATCCGCTCTGACGCCAACTTCTCCTCCAGGCCACGAACCCCGTTCCACTGAATTCCGATTTCGCCGGGTCCCGAACGATTGAGGTACAGAACGACCAAAAGCCCCTGCGGAAATCAGGGGATGGTCGCACCCTTCTCCCCCCCAAAAACCCATATTCCCGATCTATCGTACCCTGGCGGCGTAACGTCAGAGACAACAATTCTGTCCTGAGGCTCGCGCCGCTTTGCAGTCCATTTGAATGAATGAGTCAGAGCGTTTCCCAGGCTTGCCGGTCGCGTCAAATCGCGCCATCCGCCGCTTCTCGCCGATCACACCCTCTCCTCCAGCCTGCCATGGTATTCTTCCCGTGCCGGGTGCTCTCTCCCCGGAGAGAACGGCCAACGTCCATGCTTTTCGACCTCGAGAGGTTTCGTGCGCGTGTTTCCGCGCGGGCTATTGCGCCTCGCCCACTTGAGCAAAGGCAGCGCGATGTCTACGACAGTCATCGCCATCGCGTCTTTTCCGTCTCCTTCTACATGACCGGCAATGAACTGGAAGCAGAAGAGATCCTGCGCGGCACCTTTGTCCGCGCTTTCAGTCAGGCTGACGAACCAGACAGCGAGATGGTCGACGCCGCCCTGATCGAGCAGGTCCGGGAACACCTGATCCTCGAAGACGAGGACCTTCCCGTTCCCTGCGCGGACTATCTGCCCGGCGGACACAACATTCTCCGCACCGACCTGGAAGAAGCCATTCGCTGCCTGCCGCCGGTCGAGCGTCTCATCTTCCTGCTGCTGGACGTGGAAGGCTACTCCGCGCGCCGCGTCGCCGACCTGCTGCACAAAAGCAATGCCGCGGTGCTGCGCACCTCCGTGGTGGCGCGCATGCGTCTCCGTGCCGAGCTCGCCGCGCTGCGCACCGACGGCGAACAAGCGGCCTGATCCTCGCCGCCTCTTTCCTTACGCTGTGCTCCCCGGCTTCCGCGCTTCTTTCTGCGCACGCCGGTTCCTGGCCCACTGTGGCTTGTTCACTTGCCGCGCGCGTCCCACGGCGAGCGCATCGGCCGGCACATCATCGGTGATCACCGATCCAGCCCCCACATAGGCTCCCTCGCCGATCATTACCGGCGCCACCAGCGCCGAATGGCTGCCCACAAATACGCGGTCGCCAATCACGGTGGTGTGCTTGTTCACGCCGTCGTAGTTGCAGGTGATCGTGCCCGCTCCCACGTTGGTTCCGGCGCCCACCTCCGCGTCGCCCAGATACGTCAGGTGGCTGGCCTTCGAGCCCTTCCCCACCCGCGTCTTTTTCGTTTCCACAAAGTTGCCGATGTGCGCGCCTTCGCCGATGTGGCAGCCGGGTCGCACGTGCGCGAAGGGACCGATCAACGCGCCCTTATCGATCCGCGAATCCGCGATCACGCACGACTGGCGCACCACCACACGATCGCCGAGCGTCGCGTCCTCCAGCACGGAATACGAGCGGACCTGGCAGTCGCTGCCAACCTTTGTCTGCCCCAGCAACTGTACAAACGGCTCGATGACTGTGTCCTGCCCCACTTCTACGCCTGCGTCGATGGTCACCGTCTCCGGCCGGAAGATGGTCACGCCCGCAGCCATCAGCCGCCGCGCCTGCGCCATGCGCATCTCGCGATCCAGGTCCATCATCTCGGCGATGGTATTCGCGCCCAGAACTTCCGTGAGCTGCGCTGCCTCGATCGCCACTACGCGCCTGCCAGCGCCGGCCAGCAGGCGCGCCATATCCGTCAGGTACAACTCCTTTTGCGGATTATCTGCACGCAGCCGGCCGATGTTCTCGTAAAGCGTCCTGCGCCGGAAGACATAGATGCCGGAATTGATCTCGCGCAGGCCTTCCATCCCCGGCGTCAGCGCCTTCTGCTCCACAATGGCCTCCACCTCCGGAGCACCCGGCTTGCGGCGCACCACGCGCCCGTAACCGTGGGGATTCGGCGCATCGGCAGTGAGGATGGTCATGGCCGCCTGCTCGCGCAGGTGAAAATCGCGCAGTGCCAGAATCGTATCGGCGCGCAGCAGCGGCACGTCGCCGGAGAGCACGATCAGCATGTCGTAGCCGCGTGTCTCCTGCTCCGCGCACTGGATGGCATGCCCCGTCCCGCGCTGCTTTTCCTGCATCACGAAGCGCACGCCCGTGTCACGCACCGCAGCCTCGATGGCTTCGGCATGATGACCGACAATCACCAGAATGTCGCGCGCCGGCACGATCTGCGCGGCAGCGGCAATCACATGCCGCAGCAGCGGCCTGCCGCCGATCTCGTGCAGCACTTTCGCTCGCTTCGATTTCAGCCGCGTGCCCCTGCCCGCAGCCATGATCAGAATCCCCAGTCGCATCCCGGTCAGCGCCCTTTCTCAGGATCGTTGCGCGCAGCCGTCGCCTTCGCTCTCCGCTCGAGGAGCGGCGGCCAGCTCTTCCATTCCGTAAGGATGCCGAACAGGCCGAGCGCCAGCGGCAAGACGAAAAGGTAGTCGCTGCCGTAATCGGAGGCAATGCCGCGCGCGGCCAGCACATGCTGTTCGGTCAGCATCAGCGCCGCCGCCGCAACCCCCGCCAGCAGCAGCCACGCGGCCGCCTCGCGCCTGTGCCAGAACGCCAGCACGCTGGCGGGCAGCACCGAGACCGAGAACACAATCAGCGCCAGCACTTCGAGCATCGCGGTGTGTTCGCCCAGGCTTGAAACAGCCAGCGGCGGGACGGCCAGGGGAAACAATCCGGCCCCCATGCCCAGAACAAACGCCACGCGGCCCCAGAAGCGCTGCAGATCCTGTCTTTCCTCTTCGCCGATGGCCCGGCGTTCACGCGTTGCGGTGCGCAAATTTCACTCCTGCTGTCCTGGTCGGCTCTCCCTTGTTGACGCTATCGTTCGCGTCGGTGAGTGTCAAACGCCGCAATCAGGCGTGGAGATAATCTTCCCTGCGCTGGATCAGCGCCCAGGTCAGCACGAGAACCAGAATCAGTCCAAAGCCGAGGCAGAAGCCGAAAAACGTGGTGTTCATGAAAGCAGCGGGCGAAGCCAGACCCTGCGACGAGCGCTCGATTACCTCCTCCATATAGACAAGAAAACGAGCCCGGACGCCCGGCAGCAGGAACGCGGCGAAGTAGCCAATGGCATAAATCTGAAAGAACAGCGCCAGGTACCAGGCCGGTTTCCACTTGCGCAGCAGACCGATGGCCATGTAAATCTCCGCGGCCCAGATAACGAGAACGGTCAACGTGCCAATCCACCCTCGCAGAATCGCACCAAAGAAAAACATCGGCGTTCCCATCCACAGCACCACAGGGAGAGTCAGGATAGAAACAAGAATGAGCCATGCCCAAACCACGATGACAATGCGCCATCCCGGCATCCGGGGCTCCGGTGTCATCCCGGTTGTCCCGATCATTCCCGCCTGCCCCGTTCCGGCCGCCAGTCTCTGCGATCCCGCAAAGGCTGTCCGCACAAAGGAGAGATTGAAACAGACCAGCCACCAGATGCTGATCAGGGAGAACAGGAAGCAGAAAAGCGCAACCCCCACCAGCGCGGTGTCAACGTTTTCGGACGCCGGACCCGGCGGCAGCATCGCGGCATAATGGCGCCCCAGCAGAATGCCAACGCCCAGCAGCGCGGAAAAGAACGCCAGCACGCCCGCGATGACTACCGCGGACACTCTCGCCCAATTTCGCAACCGGAACAGGCCCACCACCGTCCAGGCGCAAAAAACGAAGAAGCCGAGTTCGAAGCCGGTGACCCCGATCATCATGGCACGCACGCCCGGCAGCTTTGGAATCACCGGACTGTGCGAAAAAATCGAAAATCCCAGCGCCAGCAGTTCGATCGCAATGCCGAACAGCGCAATGATGCCCAGAAAGGTGCCGGCAATGATGACGCTCACAGGTCTGCGCATAGATAGCCTCTCGTAACTTCTCCGGAAATGAATTACAGGATAACTCCCGGCCGGAACGGTTCCGTTCGCAAAAGCGAGCGCTGTGCCTGCCTCCCATTTCGTATACTTTGCTGGCAGACCCGCGAGGATTCCCGATGCCCTGTTTGGAAATGACGGCAGCGTTTCAGCGCGCACTCCAGCCGGCTACACGACTCCGCTCGCTGCTGGAAAAACCCGGAGCCGCAGTGCTCCGCCGCAATACCATCGCGGAAGCGCCTGGCCATGAGGATGCCGCGCTTCGCGGCCGCCTGCGGGTGACCGCGGTGCTCGCTGTGGACCTGACCGATCCTCCCCGCGAGACGGAATCTTCCGCTGAATCTCATGACGGAGCAAATGCCTCCGAGACCGGCGAGACCATCCGCGACGCTTCTGACCCTCTGGCAGCCAGTTTTGCCAAAGGACTGGAACTCTGGATCAGCGATGGCGCGCGCGCGGTCTGCGTGCATGCCGATGCCGACGAGATCGCCGGAGCCCTCTCGATGTTCGACGCCTACCTGCGCCTGGCGCGCTATCAGCCGGCTTCCCAGCGTCTGGAGCAGCGGGTCGTGGGGCTGAGCTACCTTTTCCGCGAGGGCCTGGCCATCGCCATTCAGGGCGGACCCGGCGAAGCCGCGCATTCTGCCGACGCATTGCTCGATTCAGCCGCCGCGATCCCGGAAATCAACGACTTCCGCGATCCCCGCTTTTTCGTGCGTTTTTCCAGCGCCGGGGTGGGCTACTTCCATGACCTGCTCCGTTCCGCCTCCGCGTGGCTCGACGACAATTCCTATCCCAACATTCTCGGATCAAAATGACGCGCGCGCTGGCTGCGGGGCTTTTTGCGGGTCTGCTGGCCGGAGCCGTCGCAGCCGCGCAGAACACACCCGCCATGTCCGCCAGCGTGGAACGCATCGAGAGCGGCCAGGTTCGCACCACCGACGGCACGCTCGAAAATTACCGCATCCGCCTGTTGCCCATCGATTCCTTCCCCGCCCTGCCGCCGACGGTCGCTGCCTGGCTGCGGCAACATGGCTGCATGATCCCGCAAACGTTTGAGGCGCAGGAGCCGGAAAACATCATCCGCGGATCCTTTCGCGGCACCGGCAGCGATGACTGGGCTGCGCTCTGCTCGGTCCGCGGCGACACCACCCTCTACGTCTTCTTTGCCGGCCGGTTCAGCGTTCCCATGGCGCTCCGCTCGCAGCCAGACACCCTCTGGCTGGGCCAGGAGCCCGGCAGTTCCATCAATGGCTCGGCGTGGGGCATCTCCACCAGGAGCGACGAGGATCTCCGCGACTCCACGCAGATTCGGCCTGGGTTTTTCATCGACCATGACGCCATCGAAGACGCCGATCTCGAGCGCTCGCTGATCATCCGCTATTTCGAGGCGGGAAAGTGGCAGATCATCTTCTCCGAAGAGTTCCGCTAAGTCAGCGTAATCTTCTGTCGCGCCGCAACTTATCCTGGCATTTTCCGTCTAATTTCAGCGTATTCCGCTTTATGCCGAGCGGATACTTCCGGTTGGGTATTCCTTTTTTCCGACGGCGGGCGTACATTCACAGGACCGATCGCGTGCAGCCATTCTGCTCTCTGCTCCGAAGCAGCTCTGGATCCGTGCTCCCGGTCAGAATCCATGATCGGACGCAATTGCAGACCCACCGATTCGTCGGTTAGAGCAGCATCGGATGGCTCACCATTTTGCCTTTCACGAGGCTTCTCCAGGACGCTTATGATTTCGACGACGATTCGTATGCTTCGCTTGCTCACTGGTACGACGGCTGCGCTCATCGTGCTTGCCGCGCCGCTCGCTGGCCAGAGCGTCCAGGTTCCCAGCCGCATCACGCAGCCTATCGACGAGAATGTGCGCATCGCTCTGCACGGCTACGTGCCCCCTGAGGCCAATGCCGCCAACGATCGGGGCGCCGCGCCCGATTCCATGCCGCTGGAGCACATGCATCTCCTATTGCAGCGCAGCGCCAGCAAGCAAGCCGCGCTCAGTCAGCTTCTTGCCGCACAGATCACTCTGGGCAGCGCCAGCTACCACAAATGGCTCACCCCCGCGCAGTTCGGCGCGCAGTTCGGCCCGTCCGACCAGGACATTGAAATGGTCGAATCCTGGCTCTCATCGCATGGCTTCGAGGTGGCCGGCATCAAGCCCGGCAAGCAGGTCATCGAGTTCGACGGCAACGTCGCCGAGCTGCGCGACGCCTTCCACACCCAGATTCACCGGTACGAGGTAAACGGCAGCGTCCACTATTCAGCCGCCAGCAACCCCCAGATCCCCTCCGCTCTGGCACCGGTCGTGGCCGGGTTTGTATCGCTCAACGATTTCCAGCCGAAGAGCTATGCCCAGGTAATGGGCAAGGCCACCTATAACCCGAAAACCGGCACAGCCCAGCCCAGCTGGACCTACGGGAACGGCCAGACGACGCCGTACTATATCGTGTCCCCCGCCGATTTCGCCGTACAGTACGACCTAGAACCGCTTTACAACGCCAGCACCAACGGCACCGGTGAGACCATCGCCATCATCAATGACAGCAACATCAACATCGATTTGGTGAATCAGTTCCGCACTCTGTTCAGCCTGCCCGCCAATCCGCCCACCGTCATCGTGGACGGCAACGATCCGGGGATCGACGGGATCAATAATCCCGACGGACCGAATTACGACTCCATCGAGGCCTATCTCGACGTTGAGACGTCCGGTGCCATCGCTCCTGACGCCAAAATCGATCTCGTCATTGGCGGCGACACAGCGACGGAAAACGGGCTCGTCCTAGCGCTGGAGGATGCTGTTTACAGCGACATCGCCCCGATCATGAGCATCAGCTTCGGCGAGTGCGAGGCCTTCCTGGGCGCCGGCAATGAGTTCCTCGACGATCTCATGGAGCAGGCAGCGGCAGAGGGCATTACGGTCATGGTTTCCGCTGGCGACAACGGCTCAGCGGGTTGCGATGACGACGACACGCAGGAATTCGCCACTCAGGGGCTCGCGGTCAGCGGCTTTGCCTCCACCCCCTGGGACGTGGCAGTCGGGGGCACCGATTTCTTCTATTCCGACTACGCCAGCGGCGGCAAGACCACCATCCCGACCTATTGGAATACCAGCCCCACGCAGCAACCAGCCACCTCGCTGCTGACACCGATTCCTGAGCAACCCTGGAACGACAGCCAGTATGGACTGAATATTCTCAATCAAAATGGCCCCGGCGG
>JASHRH010000342.1 GCA_030037475.1 Acidobacteriaceae bacterium | reverse complement strand
CGCAGCCGGAAAGCCCACGCCAAGCAGGTGCTGGCACTTGACGGTGAGCGCACGATGATTCAGTGCACCCTCGACCGTCTCGTGCCTTTGGCTTCTCCGGAGCGCGTTTGGGTCATCACCAATATCCTCCTCTCCCAGGCCATTTGCACGCAGCTTGACGGTATCCCCGCCGAGCAGGTCATCTGTGAGCCGGCCGCGCGCAACACCGCACCCGCCGCCGGCCTGGCGGCATTTTTGCTGGAGCGTTTATATCCCGCAAGCGTCCTGGGCATCTTCCCTTCCGATCACGTCATTACCGATGAGGCCGCGTTTGTCGACACCATACGGCGAGCGGTGAGTCTGGCCACCGCAGGCGACAATATGGTCGTGCTCGGCATCCATCCCACCCGCCCCGAGATCGGCTACGGCTATATTGAAACCGGAGAGGCGTACGCCGAAGGCGTCCTGCGCGTGCGCCGCTTCACTGAAAAGCCGAACTACCAGCGCGCAGAAGCTTTCCTTGAGGCGGGCAATTATTTCTGGAACAGCGGCATGTTCATCTGGGGCACGCGCACCCTGGCGAATGCACTGCGCCGGCACCTGCCGGAGACCGCTCCGCTGCTGGAGCAGATCGCGGCGGCCTGGGGCACGCCTGAATTCAACCGTGTTTTCGCCGAGCTTTACCCGCGCTGCGAAAACATCAGCGTCGATTACGCGATCCTCGAGCCACGCTCCGCGATGGGCGAGCATCATTCCAGTCTGTATTGTCTGCCGGCACGCTTCGGCTGGAATGACCTCGGCTCCTGGGCGGCTCTGCACGAATACCGTGTGGAGCGTGGCGGAGCTGACCCCGGCGGCAACGTCCTCGAAGCGAGCGGGACCGTCGCCCTGAACGCGTCCGGCAATTACGTCTACAGCCCGGACAAGCTGGTCGCGCTGGTGGGTGTGCAGGACCTCGTTGTGGTGGAAACCCCGGACGCTCTGCTGATCACCACCCGCCAGAGTTCGCAGGATGTCGGCAAGGTGGTGAAGGAACTGGCCGGACGTGGTCAGGAGAAATTAACCTGAGAAAGCCTCGAAGATTGGAAAGAAAGAACCGGGAATTGACTTCCAGCCCATGACCGAAAACTCTCCCGTGAAATTTGGCACCGACGGCTGGCGCGGTATCATCGCCGACGATTTTACCTTCGCCAGCGTACGCGTCGCCGCCGCAGCCATCGCCAATTATGTCCTCGCGCAGGAAGACCCCGCCCGGGGCGTCTGCGTGGGCTTCGACACGCGTTTCGGCTCGCCGGCTTTTGCGGCCACTGTGGCCGAAGTGCTCGCCGGCACAGGCATTTCCGTGCGCCTGGCGGATCGCATCACGCCGACTCCGGCGTTGTCCTATGCGGTGAAGCACCTGGGCGCAGCCGGCGGCGTCATGATCACCTCCAGCCACAATCCCGCGCAATGGAACGGCGTGAAGTACAAGGCATCCTATGGCGGCTCAGGCAGCCCGTCCATCATGGCCGCGATTGAATCCATGCTCGGCAAGCCGCTGCCCACTGCGAAGCCCGCGAACATCGAGCGCGTGAACTTTGTCCCGCCCTATGTTGAGGCGATCGGGCACTTCGTTGATCTGGAGCTGATCGCAAAGTCCGGATTTCGCTTCGCCATCGACTGTATGTACGGCGCGGGCGCCGGCATCCTGGCCGGCGTCTTCTCGAAGATCGGCGTCGACTTTGTCGAGATTCGCGCCAACCACGACCCGCTCTTCCCCGGCATCAATCCCGAGCCCATCGAGCCGCACATCCGCGCCTGCCAGGACATCGTGGTGCAGCGGAAATGCGATGCTGGGCTCATTACCGACGGAGATGCCGATCGCATCGGCGCAGTCGATGAGCACGGCATCTTCGTCGACCCCCACAAGATTTACTCCGTCATCCTGCAATGGTTGCTGGAACGAAAGCAGTGGCCGGGCGACGTGACGCGAGCTTTCAATACCACTTCCATGCTTGATCGCATTGCGGCGCGCTATGGCCGCCGGCTGCACGAGCACGGCATCGGCTTCAAGTTCGTCTGTGACCTGATGCTCACCGAGGACATTCTCATCGGCGGCGAGGAGTCCGGCGGCATCGGTCTGAAGCGCCACCTGCCTGAGCGTGACGGGTTGCTGAATTCCCTGCTCCTGGCCAACATCATGGCCGAAGAAAAGAAAACGCTGGGGCAGTTGGTCGCGCGGCTTCAGCAGGAGTACGGCGAGCACCAGTACGGCCGCATCGATCTTCACATTACCGACGTGCTGAAAAACGCGGCCATCGCCCGCGCGAAAACAGACCTGAGGGAAATAGCCGGGATGAAGGTGGAAAAAGTCGAGACGCTGGATGGAATCAAGCTCTGGCTCGACAACCCCGAGGCGAAATCGAAGCCCAACGCAGCCAAAACCTGGCTCCTGCTGCGCGCCTCCGGCACCGAACCGCTGCTGCGCATCTATTCCGAGTCGTGCTCGAAGGGATCCGTGCAGAAATTGCTGGCCGCCGCGCGCGACTTCGCCATGAGCAGCAGAGGCTGACGCACCCCCGATTGGTCACGCTTGCGCGGCGTACCATGGGAAATAAGCCGATTCGGAGGTCTCCATGGCCGACAGCGTCGCCAGCTACCCCTATGAAACGCGTCTGAATGTTCTGCACCAGCCGCTCGAGATCATCGACGAGAGGGCCATCGCCGACGCGTGCGAATACAAGTGGTTCAATCAGACGCTGTGCCAGGTGAATGGCAGCGTGGTGCGGATGGCAGTCATCGAAGGCGAGTACCACTGGCATCAGCATACGGACGATGATGAGTTTTTCTATGTAGTTGAGGGCACGCTGCTCATCGACCTGGAGAACCGCACCGTGGAACTGCGACCGCGTCAGGGATTCGTCGTGCCGCGAGCCACGATCCACCGGACGCGCGCACTTCGGCGCACGGTCATCTTAATGGTCGAGAACGCGGGGATCATTCCCACGGGCAACTGAGAGTTTCGTCGCCCCAGCCCTTTACTGAGTGACCCGCAGGTTCGCGGCGGAATCAGATTGAGCGAAACCAACCACCGGAGGAGACGATGAGCGCAACCGCGACCTTTGTGCAGACCCCGCTGACCCAGCTCCCTGCCTGGAAGGCTCTGCAAGCGCATTTCGAGACGATCCGCACGAAGCACTTGCGTGAGCTCTTCGCCGGTGATCCCGGGCGCGGTACGCGTCTTACCGCCGAGGCGGCTGGTATTTACTTCGATTACTCGAAGCACCGCGTCACGGACGAAACCCTCCGGCTCCTGCTTGACCTGGCTCGCCAGAGCGGCCTGGTGGAACGCCGCGAGGCCATGTTCACGGGCGAGAAGATCAACATCACGGAGAAGCGTGCCGTTCTGCACACGGCGCTGCGAGCCCCCAGGGACGCCGTCATCAAGGTGGACGGCGAGAACGTCGTGCCCGGCGTGCATGAGGTTCTTGACCGCATGACTGACTTCTCCGAACGCGTGCGCAGCGGCGCATGGAAAGGATTCACAGGCAAACCGATCCGCAACGTGATCAACATCGGCATCGGCGGCTCCGATCTGGGCCCGGTGATGGCCTGCGAGGCGCTGCGCTACTATTCCCGCCGCGACATGACCTTCCGCTTCATCTCCAACGTCGATGGCACAGACTTTGCCGAGGCCACGCACGGCCTCGATCCCGCGGAGACACTCTTCATCATCTCCTCCAAAACGTTCACCACGCTCGAAACCATGACCAACGCGCAGACGGCACGGCAGTGGTCGCTGACAAAGCTCGGGGACGAAAAGGCCGTCGCCAAACATTTCGTTGCCGTTTCGACCAACGAGAAGGAAGTGAAGAACTTCGGCATTGACACGGCCAACATGTTCGGTTTCTGGGACTGGGTTGGCGGGCGGTATTCGATGGATTCCGCCATCGGTCTTTCCACCATGCTGGCCGTCGGCGCGGAAAATTTCCGCTCCATGCTCGCTGGCTTCCGCGCCATGGATGAGCATTTCCGCACCGCACCGCTCGAAAAAAATCTGCCGGTGTTGATGGGGCTGCTGGCGGTCTGGTACGCCGACTTTTTCGGCGCGGAAACAGTGGCCGTGCTGCCCTACGACCAATACCTGAAGCGCTTCCCGGCCTACCTCCAGCAGCTCACCATGGAGAGCAACGGCAAGCACGTGACCCTGAGAGGGCAGCGGGTGAACTACGCTACTGGGCCCATTTTCTGGGGCGAGCCCGGGACCAATGGCCAGCACTCGTTTTACCAGCTCATCCATCAGGGAACCCGCCTCATCCCCTGTGATTTCATCGGGTTTTCGCAGACTCTGAATCCATTGGGCGATCATCACACGCTGCTCATGGCGAATGTCTTCGCCCAGGGCGAGGCGCTGGCCTTCGGCAAAACGCCGGAGCAGGTCCGCGCCGAAGGCACGCCGGACTGGCTCGTGCCTCACCGCGTTTTTGAGGGGAATCGGCCATCCAGTACTCTGCTTCTCGACAGGCTCACACCCGAATCCCTGGGCAAGCTGGTGGCGCTCTATGAGCACAGCGTCTTCACCCAGGGAGTCATCTGGCAGATTGACTCCTTTGACCAGTGGGGCGTGGAGCTGGGTAAGGTGCTGGCGAAAAAGATCATCGGCGAGCTGGAGGGATCCGGCCCGGCTCCGGGCAGCCACGACAGTTCCACCACCGCATTGATGGAGCGATTCCAAAAGGAGCGCGGTTGAGCCCCCGGTACCGCTTTTCGGTGCTTTTCCCGTAACTTTTCATCCAATAAAGTGTTGGAAGCAGTGACGCTTCGGGTAGAGTTGCGTCCGAATACCAACGACTCGGTTGGAGGCAAGGTGCCGAAGCTCAGGGACAAGCAATCATGAGAATCATGAACCTACACTTTCGTCCAAAATTGTTCCTCACTGCCAGTGTGGTTCTGGCGCTGATCGGATCTCCTGGCCTTCCTGCCGCAGTGGCGCAAGGCGGAGATCTTCAGGCTGCTGTCAACAGCGCACTGGCAAACGACGCTGCGCTCCATGGTCAGCATGTAACCGCAACCGTGCAGAATGGCGAGGTCACGCTGAGCGGTACAGTCCAGACAGCTCAGCAACGGGAGGAAGCCGAAACGGCAGTCGCCAATGTGCCGGGTGTCATCGGCATTGCCGATAACATCCAGGTTCCAGGCGAGAGCCAGACGGCTACGGCGCCGCCTGCGGCTGCTGGGTCGCAAGCGGCGCCGCAAGTCCCGCCGCCTCCGCCGCCGGACCAATCCACTCAGCCTGCCGCGCGTGTCCCCTACCAGGGATACAGCGCGCCCCCGCCGCAGCCTCCCAGCGGACCAGTTACGATTCCCGCGGGCACGCTCCTGCAAATTCGCACCAGCGAGCCGTTGAACGTGACGAAGTTGAAGGCAGGCGCGTCGTTCCAGGTCACGGTCGCCAGCGACGTCTATGAGGGCAACGTCCTCACTCTCCCGCGCGGCGCGGTGCTGCAGGGTACAGTGGTCAACGTCAAGCAGCCTGGACGCTTCGGGGGCAGCGGCATTCTCGATCTGCGGCTCACGCAACTGCAATTGGGCGACAACAGCTATCCCGTGGAGACCGATCTGTGGTCCAGCAAGAGTCCCAACAAGGCCGGTTACACGGCTACGAATACCGCTGGCGGGGCCATTATGGGCGCCATTATCGGCGGGATCATCGGGCGCGGTCCCGGCGCAGCGATTGGCGCGGTAGCCGGCGGCGGCGCGGGCCTGCTGGCCTCCGGAGCCACGAACGGACCGCGCGTGATTCTGCCGCCTGAGGCATTGCTGAACTTCCATCTGGCGAACCCGATCACCGTGCAGCCCGTCTCCTGGCAGGAAGCGCAGCGGCTGGCGGCCAGTGTTCCGCAGTTGCAGCGGCGGCCGGTGTATCCGCGGCCGTATTACCCTCCGCCTCCGCCCTACGGATATCCGTACTAACGACGGAGCACGCGGCTAGGCCGGGCTTTTTCGCCTGGCCCTGCTGTCTTTCGTCCTTCTCGAATCCTCCCACTCGCGCGTCCAAATAAGAAGTGATCCTCTCTGCATCTCCTGAAATCGGCACTGGCAAGGCTCACCTTTATGATGAAGAGGTGGGAGAACCCAAAGCAGCCCCAGGATTCCGTCTCACCCGCCGGTCGTTCCTGAAACTTTCCGCCGCTTCTGTGGGCGGCATGGCGCTCTACGCAGGCGAGATATCGCGCCATGAGCTGAGCCTGGAGCAGCACACGATTCATCTGGCGCGATTGCCCGATGCTTTTCGCGGCATGCGCATTGTGCAGATCTCCGATTTTCACTATGCCGAGTACACCGAGGGCTGGTTTCTGCGCGAAGTGGTCGATCATGTGAATCGCCTGAAACCGGATATGGTGGTATTAACCGGCGACTTTATCAGTTACGCTCCGCTTCCCCACTCCTGGGCGCGCCGCCACATGCCGGAATGCGCCGCCATTCTTAGCGAGATCGAGTGTCCGCTGCGCTATGCCAGCCTGGGCAATCACGACACCACCGTCGGGGCGGATTATGTGACCGGTCCGTTGCGCGAGCATAGTATTCCTGTGCTCGTCAACCAGGCCGTCGCACTGGAGCGGGGCGGCCAGCGCCTTTGGCTGGCGGGCCTGGGCAGCGCCTGCTGCGCCGACGCGGACCCGGCCGTCACGATTCCGCCGGCAAGCCAGGACGGCAAAGAACCGGTAATCCTGCTGGCGCACGAGCCGGACATCCTGCCGGAGATCGCTCATTACAACGTGGACCTGATGCTTTCCGGCCACACTCATGGCGGGCAGGTGCGCTTTCCCTTTCTTCCCCCGCTCGAGCTTCCGCCCTACGGAAAACATTATGTGGAAGGTCTCTTCCGTCACGGGCCGACTCAGCTCTACGTAAACCGCGGCATCGGGGCTGTGGGCGTGCCCTTCCGCCTCAACTGCCCTCCGGAGATCACCGTCCTCACATTAGCCTGAGACGGAATTTCACCGCTCCGCCGGCTCGTGTAGTGCAATCCCGAGCGCCTTCATCTTGCGGTAAAGATGACTGCGCTCCAGTCCCAATGTCTCCGCTGCGCGGCTCATGTTGCCGTTGCAATCGTCGATTTTGCGCAGGATGTACTCCCGCTCGTAGGCATCGCGCGCCTGCTGCAGGGTGTCGAACTCGCCGGTTCGCGCCGCGTTGCGGTGCACCAGCATAGGCAGGTGACGCCGCTCGATGCGACGCGCCTGTGGATTCAGAATCAGCACTCGCTCGATGACGTTCTTCAGTTCGCGCACGTTGCCTGGCCAGTGGTACTGGCGCAGCAGCTCCAGCGCCGCATCGTCGATCTCCACACGCGGCCGGCCGTACTCTCGCCCGAACCCGCGGAGAAACTCGCGTACCAGCAGCGGGATGTCCTCGCGCCGGTCGCGCAGCGGGGGTACGTAAAACGGAATCACATTGAGCCGATAGAAAAAATCCTCGCGGAAATTCCCTTTGGCAATTTCATCTTCCAGATTCTTGTTGGTCGCTGCGATCACCCGGACGTCCACGCTGATGGGTTGCGTGGCGCCCACCGGAACGAAGCGCTGCTCGTCGAGCGCGCGCAGCACCTTCGACTGCGTCTTCAGGCTCATGTCGCCCACTTCGTCCAGAAACAGCGTGCCGCCATTGGCGCGCTCGAAGGTTCCGCGTTTTTCCGGCGGCCCGCCCGGCATGGCGCCATGGCGATAGCCGAACAGCTCGCTTTCGATGTAGTCCTCCGGAATCGCCGCGCAGTTCAGCTCCACAAAAACACGTTCGCTGCGCAGACTTTCGGCATGGATGGCCCGCGCGATCAGCTCCTTGCCGGAGCCGGACTCGCCGTAGATGAGGACGCGCCCATTGGTGGGCGCCATGAGCTTGATCTGCTGGCGCAGCGCGCGCGCCTGCACGCTTTCGCCCGTGATCTGCCGCTCCAGCGCGAGTTGCCGCCGGAATTCCAGGTTCTCCGTGCGCAGTCGCCGCGCCTCGATCGCGTTTTTGACCGCAATCAGTGTGCGGTCCAGGGTCAGCGGTTTTTCCAGAAAGTCGAAGGCACCCAGCTTGGTCGCCTTCACCGCGGTTTCAATCGTCGCGTGGCCGGAAATGACGATCGCCTCAGGGCGCGTCTCCGCGTCCAGGGCGTGCACTTCGCGCAGCACTTCGAGCCCGTCCTGGTCGGGCAGCCAGACATCCAGCAGCATCAGATCGTAGATTGGATCGCGCGCCTGCGCCAGGGCTTCGGCCGCTGTGCCCACACTGGCGACCGCATACCCTTCCTCGCGCAGAATCTCCTCCAGAGACTCGCGAATCTCCGCCTCGTCGTCCACGATGAGGATGTGGTGCATGGGAATGGGTATCTCAGACCCTGCTCGCCGCGGCAGCCGGCAAGCTTTCCGCCGCGACGTTTTCCGCCAGCGGCAGTTCGATAATAAAGCGGGCGCCCGTGGGCAGGTTATTCTCTGCCCGAATCGACCCCCCGTGGTCCTGCACGATCTTCGCCACAATGGAGAGCCCCAGCCCCGTCCCGCGCTGGCGCGTGGAGAACCAGGGCAGGAAGAGTCGTTCGCGCATTTCTTCCGTGATGCCTGGACCGGTGTCCGCGAGGATGATCTCCGCCATGCCCTGGCGTTCGCCCGGGCAGGTCTCGATGGAGAGCATGCGCAGCAGGCTCTCGCGCATCGCCTCCGCTGCGTTATCGATCAGGTTGGCCAGCGCACGGCGCAGCGCCTCAGGATCAGCCATCACAGGCGGCAGCGTGGAATCCAGCCGCTTCTCCACTCGGATGTTGTGGATGCGCCCTTCGAAGAGCAGCAGCGCGCTTTCCACAATCTCGTTCAGGTTCGCTGCGCGCGGATGCGCGACGGGAAACTCCGCCAGCGCGGCAAATTGCCCGACCAGCGTGCGCAGCGTGTCCACTGAGCCCAGAATCGCGTCGCAGCATTTGCGAATGATGTCCGGCGACTCCGGCAGTCCGCGATCCACATAGCGGCGAATGCGCTCCGCCGAGAGCGCGATCGGCGTCAGGGGGTTGCGGATCTCGTGCGCGATCCGCTGCGCCACTTCCTTCCACGCCGCCTGGCGCTGCGCCTGCAGAAAATCGGTCACGTCTTCCATCACCAGAATGGACCCGCGATCCTGGCTGCCCCGTCCGCCCAGCGCCGCGATGGTGACGGCTGCGTGCATCGTGCCGCGTGCCGTGTGCAGTTCCATCTCCGCCGAGGCCACTCCCATGCGGTGCGCGCGCCGCTCCAGGCGGATCAGCTCGCGCGAAAGCTCATCCGGCACCAGAGATTCCAGTGGCGCGCCGCTCAGGTCAGGATGGTTCTGGACGTCGATCAGCTCCGCGAAAGCACGGTTGCCGATCACTACGCGGCGGCCAGCGTCAAGCGTCACTACTCCTGACGGAATCGTCTCCAGGATTGTCTCCAGCTCCGTGCGCCGCGCCTGCAGCGCCAGATTTGCCGCCGAAACCTCCCGCGCCGCGGTTTCTGCACTGTGTCGGCTCTGCTCCAGGTCCGCGGCCATGTGATTAAAGCTGCGCACCAGCTCGCCCATCTCGCCGCTGGCGTCCGCGGTGACGCGGTGGCTGTAGTCTCCTTTCCCGATCGCGTCCATGGCGTCTGCCAGCGCCTCCAGCGGGCTCGTGATGCGCCGCGAGACGAACAGCGCCAGCCAGCTGGAGGCGAAAAACACCAGTGCCGTCAGCATCAGCAGCAGCAGAAAATACGTGGCGCGGATAATGCGCCGCTGCCGGTAGAGCGCCCAGTACTGGCTGGTGCCGCTGCTCAGCTCCGCCATAATCCCGCGCATTCCCGCCGGCATGGGCAACGCTGCTACCACCACCCCGCCATCGTCCAGGCTGGCTGCGCCCAGCACGTATTCTGAGCCGGCCAGGTCCAGCATCGGCTCGTCGGAGCGCTGCGCCGCCTGCAGGACCGCCGCCGTCAGCGGCTCGCTCACCACAATCTGCTGCCTGTCCTCTCGGTTCAGCCACGAATGCACCTCCGTCGGCCCGGATTCCTGCGGCAGCTCATAGCTCGCCACCGGCGCCGCGTCGTGGTACAGCACGGCGAAACCACCCTGCAACGTGATTTGGTGGCCGCGCATGACGTTCACCATCGCTGCCTGATCCCCGTTCTTCAGAGCCGCCGCCAGGGCCGGTGTGCGCGCCAGGCTCTCCGCTTCGGCCCGCGCATTCAGCGAGGCATAGTGCGACAGCTCCATGGCGATCTGCGCGGAGTCGTCACGCACCTCCGCCGCCGGCTGGGAAAACCACCTGTCGATCGAGCGGTTCATCAGCAAAAAGCTGAAGAGGAACATGAACAACGCCGGCACGAACGAGAGCAGAAGCGCCCCGATGAACATGCGGGTTCGCAGCCGCGCTCCCAGCACCTGGCTGCGTTGCTCTGCCAGCAGTTTGATCAGGTTCCGCAGCAGCAGCACCAGGACTGTGACGAACAGCAGGAAAACCACCACGGAAAGCGAGGTCAGCAGAAAGATCTGCGCCGTCGTCCGCGGATTCAGCGAGCGCACGTTGAAAGCATTCAGCGCCAGCAGCAGCAACAGCAGCAAAAAGGCCGCCACCGCCAGCAAAATCAGAGTCGCGCGTCGATGTTTTCCTTCCCGCAGAACTGATTCTCCCTGAATACCCGACGATTATAGGCCGGCTGCGGAGACCCTGATCGCCTTTCGTCTGGAGCACTCGGCACACGCGAGCGAAGGACAGCAATAAGAGTCGGGCGCCAGCGGGTGCTCGCCGGTCCGCGCCCTCTTCAGTTCAGCAACTGCCGCACCGGCGTCCACGGCTTCTTCTGCGATACGGCCACCGGTTCGCAGGTCAGCGTGCCTGCATACGTATTCGCGCCGTCGCGGATGCCGTCATCGTCGAGGATCGCCTGCCTCGCGCCGTGCCGCGCCAGCCGCATCACATAGGGAAAGGTCGCGTTCGTCAGCGCCAGCGTCGAGGTGTTGGGCACTGCCGCCGGCATGTTTGTCACGCAGTAGTGCACCACGCCGTTGACTTCGAAGGCCGGGTCGCTGTGCGTCGTGGGATGCGCAGTCTCCACGCAGCCACCCTGGTCGATGGCGACGTCCACAATCACCGCGCCCTTTTTCATCTTGCCCACCATCTCGCGGGTCACGATCTTCGGCGCCGCCGCGCCGGGGATCAGCACGCCGCCGATGACCAGGTCCGCGTCCTGCACCGCGCGCGACACGTTCCAGGAATTCGACGCCAGCGTGAAGATCCGCCCGTTGAAAATGTCATCCAGCTCGCGCAGCCGGTTCAGGTTCACGTCCACCAGCGTCACCTTCGCGCCCATGCCCAGCGCGATCTTCGCCGCGTTGGTGCCCACGATCCCGCCGCCGATGATGCAAACGTTCGCCGGTGGCACGCCGGGCACGCCGCCGAGCAGCACGCCGCGTCCGCCGCGCTCCTTTTCCAGATACGACGCGCCCACCTGCACCGCCATGCGCCCCGCCACTTCCGACATCGGGGTCAGCAGCGGCAGCGTGCCCGCCCGGTCGCGGATCGTCTCGTACGCGATGGCAATCACTTTCTTCTCCAGCAGTTTCGCCGTCAGCTCCGGCAGCGGCGCCAGATGCAGATAGGTGAAGAGCACCAGCCCCGCGCGGAAGAATCCGTATTCCTTCTCGACCGGCTCCTTCACCTTCACGACCAGGTCGGCGTTGCCCCAAACATTGTGAGCCGAACCCACGATCTCAGCACCCGCGGACTGATATTCGTCATCGGTAAAGGCTGACAAATCTCCTGCCCGCGTTTCCACCAGCACTTTGTGTCCGGAATCGGCCAGCGCTTTCACCCCGGCGGGCGTTATCCCCACGCGGCTCTCGTGGTCTTTCACTTCCTTAGGGACACCGATGATCATCGCTGTTTCTCGCGCCTTTCCCGTCAAATGCAAACTCTTCATCGTACCGCACGCGGGGAATTCCAGGAATTGCAGGGCCAGGCGATCACATCGAACGCGCCAGCAATCGCTCCAGCTCCAGTTTCAGTTGCTCGGGTGCGAGTGGTTTGTTCAGAAACAGGATATTGGGATCATCGTTCACAGGCGCCGCTCCGTCTTCCACGCTGCCGCTTACCATCACGACCGGAATGCCGGGGCGCAGGGCGCGGATCGCGGCGATCATTTCGCGGCTGTCCAGCCCGGGCATGCTGCAGTCTGTAATCACCGCATCGATGGGATTCGAGCGCGCCATTTGCAGCCCCAGTGTCCCGTCCTCACAGGCAATCACCTTGTAGCCCGCGCGGCGCAGCACCTCGGTAAACAGATAGCGAATAGAGCGATCATCCTCGACCACCAGAACAGTGCGCGTGCGGATTGGCGTAGCGGCATCCACAGGCCCGAAGCCCCGCTTCAACGATGCCTCAATTCGGACTCGCCGCGCAAGCGGACGAGGTTACGGCAGTACCTTCATCGGAGCGCCCACAAAGATCCCCGGACCCTCATCGATTTTCTGTGGTCTATGTCGGCGAAATCTAGGCTGCGCTCGTCATAACCAGCCTTTGGCCCGCGCCAGCCGTGCCGCCTCCACGCGATTCGAGGCCCCCAGTTTGCTGATTGCCTCAGAAAGATAATTCCGCACCGTGCCTTCGGACAGGTGCAGCTCCTCGGCAATCTCCCCGCTCGACTTCCCTTCTCC